>NZ_JBHYPE010000008.1:170584-232719 GCF_042746015.1 Streptomyces sp. NPDC058773 | reverse complement strand
GCGCCGGGCGCCGGCCGGGGCCCGGACGGCGGTCCGGCCCAAGGAATGGCCGCCGCTGTCCACCGGTCCGGGCCGGGCCGGTCGTTACAGGTTCAGGCCGGTGAGGACCAGCACCCGCTCGTAGGTGTAGTCGTCCATCGCGAAGCGCACGCCCTCGCGGCCCACACCGGACTGCTTGACGCCGCCGTAGGGCATCTGGTCGGCGCGGTAGGACGGCACGTCGCCGAGGATCACGCCGCCGACCTCCAGCGCGCGGTGGGCGCGGAAGGCGGTCTGCACGTCGTGGGTGAACACCCCGGCCTGGAGGCCGAACTTGGAGTCGTTGACGGCCGCGAAGGCCTCGGCCTCCCCGTCGACCTTCGTGAGCGTGAGCACCGGGCCGAAGACCTCTTCGCAGGCGAGGGTGGCGTCGGCGGGCACGTTCTCCAGCACGGTCGGCGCGTAGGAGGCGCCGTCGCGCTTGCCGCCCGCGAGCAGCTTCGCGCCGCGCTCGACGGCCTCGTCCACCCAGGACTCGACGCGCTTGGCGGCGTTCTCGTCGACCAGCGGGCCGACCTCGGTCGCGTCGTCCGACGGGTCGCCGGTGACCTGCGCCCCGACGGCCGCCACGATCTTCGGCACCAGCCGGTCGTACACCGACGCGTCCGCGATGACCCGCTGCACCGAGATGCAGGACTGGCCGCCCTGGTAGTTGGAGAAGGTGGCGATGCGCTGCGCCGCCCAGTCCAGGTCCGCCTCGGAGGACCAGTCGGGCAGGACGACGGCCGCGCCGTTGCCGCCGAGCTCCAGGGTGCAGTGCTTGCGCGGCACCGAGTCGAGGATGGCGTAGCCGACCTTCTCGGAGCCGGTGAAGGAGACCACCGGCAGCCGCTCGTCCTGGACCAGCGCCGGCATCCGGTCGTTGGGCACCGGGAGGATCGACCAGGAGCCGGCCGGCAGTTCGGTCTCGGCCAGCAGCTCGCCGATGAGCAGACCGGAGAGCGGGGTGGCCGGGGCCGGCTTGAGGATGATCGGGACGCCGGCCGCGATGGCCGGGGCGACCTTGTGGGCGCAGAGGTTGAGCGGGAAGTTGAACGGGGCGATGCCCAGGACCGTGCCGCGCGGGAAGCGGCGGGTCAGCGCGAGCCGGCCGGCGCCGCCCGCGTCGGTGTCCAGGCGCTGCGCCTCGCCGCCGTTGAAGCGGCGGGCCTCCTCGGCGGCGAACCGGAACACGGAGACGGCGCGGCCGACCTCGCCGCGCGCCCACTTCATGGGCTTGCCGTTCTCCGCGGAGATCAGCCGGGCGATCTCCTCCGTACGCTCCACCAGCCGGCGGTGCACATGGTCCAGGGCGGCGGCGCGCACATGCGCGGGGGTCGCGGCGAGCTCGTCCTGGACCGCGACGGAGGCGGCGACGGCCTCCTCGACCTGGGCCTCGGTGGGGACGCTCACCGTGCCGACGAGACGTCCGTCCCAGGGGGAGGTGACATCGAAGGTGGCCTCGCCGGTGGCCTCGCGGCCGGCGAGCCAGAAGGCGGTGGGGGCTGCATCAGTGGGGATCGGCACAGTGGAACCCGGCCCTTCAGACGTGGTGGGTGGTGCGCAAGGCTCAGGGAGCGGCTCTGCGGTTTTGACTCTGGGACCACGGTAGGGGTGCGACGCCGTAGTGGCGTTTGTCCGAAGCGTAGAAATCACCGCGCTCGCCTCTCCGTGGTGGAGGGGGCATCGGGGGGAGCCGGGGTGCGGGGGCGCGAGCGCGCCGTGGCGCCCCCGCACCGCGCTCCTACGGCCTCCATCTGCGCGGACCGAGCCGGGCAGGGCCCGCCGCGGAACGAACCGGGGCGGCGGGCCCCGGAGTGCCACCTGCACGGAAAGAGCGGGGGCGGCGCCCGCCGGGCTGCCACGTGCAGAAACCGAGCCGGGCGGGCCGCCCTCACTCCCCCTGCGGCGCCGAGGTCGCCTTCAACGCGAGCCACAGCTCCATCCGCACGTCCGCGTCGTCCAGCGAGCGTCCCAGGATCTCCTCCACCCGCCGCATCCGGTAGCGCAGGGTGTGGCGGTGCACTCCCAGGTCGGCGGCGGCCGCGTCCCACTGGCCGTGCCGGGCGAGCCAGGCGCGCAGCGAGGCCACCAGGTCGCCGCGGCCGGTCGCGTCGTGCTCGCGCAGCGCCCGCAGCAGCCCGTCCGCGAACGCGCGGACCGCGTCGTCGGCGAGCAGCGGCAGCACCGAACCGGCCGCCACGTCCTCGTGCTCGACCAGCGCCCGGCCGCGCCGGCGCGCCACCGACAGCGCCTGTTCGGCCTGCCGGTAGGCGTTCGCCGCGGCCGTCGGCCCGGTCGGCGCGGACAGCCCGACGGCCAGCCCCTGGCCGTGGCGCCCCGTCGTCCCCTGGCCTGGGCCCGCCGTCGCCCGCCCCGCCCGGCCCCGCGCCCGCGGCTGGGTGCCGGCCCGTGCCTCGGCCTCGGCGGCGTACGCGGCGCAGGCGTCCGCGGCCGCCCCGCCGTCGGTGACCAGCGCGACCAGCCGGCCGCCCCCCGGCACGGCCAGCACCGCTTCACCTGTCCTCGCGGCCGCCGAGTCCATCGCGTCGGCGAGCCCGTCGAGCACCCCCGCGGCCCCGACGCCCGACGCCACCCCGGACGACGGCTCGTCGCCGGTCACCGGCTCGGCCACCACCACCCGGAACGGTGCGTCCAGCAGCCCGCCGTAGAGCCGCCCGGCCACCGCCCGCGCATGGTCCGGCTCCCCCGCGAGCAGCATCTTCAGCACCGCGTCGCCCAGCCGCTGCTCGGCGTCCTGGAGCGCCCGGGACCGCTCGGTGGTCAAGGTGAGCAGCGCGACCGCGGAGTGCACGGCATAGCGCTCGGCGGTGCCGGGCGGCGCCCCGGTCCCGACCGCGAGCACCCCGCGGGCCCGGCGTCCGGTGCCCAGCGACTGGAGCTCGACCCGGTCGTCGCCGTCGGTGTCACTGACGACCGCGCTGGCGGGGGCGGGCCGCTCCCGCAGCCGCGCGACGTCATCGGCCAGCCGGGCGGCGCGGCGGGCGGCCCAGTCGGGGGCGGCGGCCACCACCGTGCCGGAGGCGTCGTAGAGCGCGGCCCAGCCGTCCAGATGCGCCGCGAGCCGGGCCAGCAGCTCGGCCGGTCCCTCGGTGCCGAGCGCCGCCCGGGTCAGCTCCCGCTGCGCCTCGAACCCCGCCGTCACCGCGCGGTACTGGTCGGCCGCGACGGCCGCCGACACCGCCTTGCTGATCGCGATGAACGGCGTCCGGCGCGGCACCCCGAGCAGCGGCAGTCCCTGTTCCCGGGCCGCGTCGACCAGCGCCCGCGGCACCTCCTCATAATTGACCCCGGCCGCGAACCCCAGCCCGACGACCCCGGCCTCCGCGATCCGCCGCACATACCGCCGGGTCGCCTCCCGGTCCTCCGCGTCCAGCTTGAGCGCCGTGATCAGCAGCAGCTCCCCGCCCTCCATGTACGGCACCGGGTCGATCAGCTCGCTGGCATGCGCCCAGCGCACCGGCGCGTCCAGCCGCTCCTCGCCCGCGAGCACGGTCAGCTTGAGCGCGGTGTGGTTGACCAGGGAAGCCAGGGTGTGCGGCATGGGACCTTCATGACGTCGACGACTGCGAGGGACGACCGAACGACAACCGGCCACGAACCGGCCGCTGCCCGCCCGACACCCGATTGTTTACGCCGCCTCGTATGAACGGCCAGTGCCGATTCTGCCTCAACGGAGGAATCGAGAGGAATGGAAGGGATCCCATGCTTCCGGGCCCGGCGGCCGCGCCGGGCCCGTCGGCCCCGTCGGCCGCCCCTGCACCCACCCGTGCAGGCGCGCAGGGGGCGTGCCCGTCTCTCCCCGCCGCCCTCAGGACCGCAGATCCACCAGCACCGGCGGAGCGTGCTCCCCCGCCACCGACGTCACGGACAGCACGGCATGCCCCGGCGGCACCGAATTCGCGAGATCCGAGGCCGACCAGCGCTCCCGCTCGACGGTGCGGACGGTGACGGCTTTGGCGGTGGCGGCCTTGCCGGTGACCAGCTGGCGCACCATGTGGAACGCCTTCCCCGCGGCGCTCTCCGCGATGATCTGCCGGTCGGTCACATCGCGGGTCTCCACCCACTCCTTGCCCCATACCTCGGCGAACCGTGCGCCGTCCCAGGTCGTGACGCCTGCGAACGCCATCCGGCAGCCGACCGCACCGAGCAGCCCGCCGCGCAGCGCGTCGGGGACCTCGTCCAGGGAACGCAGGGTCAGCACCGCGCCGGCGTTCGCCGAGCGCAGCCGCTGCAGCCCGCGCAGGGCCTCGGCAGTGATGGTGTGCGCGGCCTCGTCGATGACGAGGCAGGCGAACAGCGAGCGGTCGCCGCGGGCCACCGCGCACTCGGTGAACTGCGCCAGGACCAGCCGGGCGAGAATCCGTGAGGCCTCCGCATGCCCGCGCTCCGGCAGTTCGATCCGGACCCGCAGGGGGTGGTCGAGGGACCGGAGCGAGACCTGGCGGGTGTTTCCCGTGGGGTCGAAGAAGGCGGCGAAGGCGGGCCGGTCGAGCAGCGCGATGCGGTCGGCGAGCAGTACGGCGACATCACCGGCGCGGTCCGACTGGCGTGCGCGGGCGTCCAGTTCGCGCAGCAGGGTGTGGGCGCCGGTGTCCTCCAGGGCGGTGCGCAGCGCGGCCATCGCCCGGGGCGCGCCGTCCAGCAGTTCCCGTAGCTCGGGCACCGTGGGGAAGCGGTCGTGGACGGCCCGGAAGGGGCCGAGCACCTGGGACAGCGCGGTCGCGGCGCGCCGGCTGTCACCTCCGGGCAGTTGCTCCGCGAGGTCACCGACCAGTGCCTCGGCGAGAATCCCGGACGCCTCGTCGGGGTCGGTGGTGCCCCCGTACAGGTCGAGATCGCACTCCGGGTCCGGACGGCCGACCCTGACCACCACATCGAACGCGTCATCCGGTCCGAGGTCCGGTCCCGCCGGGCCCACGGCGATCACCGCGCACTGCCCGGCGAGCGCCTGGAGGCACATCGATTCCACGACCGGCTTGACCACGCGGGTGGTCTTGCCGCTTCCGGCCGGGCCCACGGCCAGCAGCGAGGTGCCCAGCACCGCGGGCGACAGCGCACTTCCCGCTCCGCGGTGCTGGTACGGGTTCCGCGGGTGTTCGGCGGCGGTGCCGATCCGGACCTGACGGGCGAGCAGGTCGTGGTGGGCGGCCCTGCGGGTCAGATCACGCCGCCCGGAGGGGTGCGCACATGCCGCAGCGCCATGACGGAGCACGGTGTCGGTGAAGGACGCGAGGGAGTTCGCGCCGGACCGCACCGACTGCCAGGCGCGGTCGATCCTGGCCACGTCGACATCGTTCATCCGGCCGGCCCGCGCCTCGGCGGCGAGCTTGTCGGCGGCGTCCGGGGCGCCATGGGTACGCAGTTCGGGCCAGAGCGCGCGGTCGGCGGCGGGCTCGGGCCTGGGGACCGGCGCGTCCTTGCGGCGGAAGACGGGGAGCACGTACCGGCGGAGCAGTTCCGTCCACCGGCCGAGGCGGCCGAAGACGATCACCAGGCCGAGGATCCACAGGCCATAGTAGATGCGGGAGGCGATGGCGTAGGCCATCCGGTCGCCCGATGTCGCCCCGAGCACCCAGGAGTCGGGGAAGAGGACCGCCATGGGCCAGGCCCAGTACGGCCCGAGGTAGTTGTTCCACAACAGCGACCACAGCAGCCAGCCGCACAGGAACGAGATCACCGCGCCGATGATCAGCTGGCGTCCGGGAACCCGGTCGGGTTCTTCGGCCGGACGGGGCCGGTGGCCGTATGCCCAGATCCCGGGTGCGGCAGCGGGGCGCGGGGTGCGCAGCCAGCCCAGCAGCGGCGGTTCGGCGGCGGAGCCGGTGGGCGCGGTGCCCGGGGACGTGGCAGCCGCCGCCGGGAAGGCGGGCGGGACAGCGGGTGGCGGCGGGGTGTTCGGCGGCGCGGCCGGTGGGGCGGGAGGTGCCGCGGGACGCGGCACGGTGGGTTCGGGTCGGTGCGCTCCGCCGGACGGCTGGGGAGCGGTGTGCTGTGCGTCGTGCGTGCCCTCGGTGTCCATCCGGTGCCCCTTGTCCCCCTTGAGCCGTGGCCTGCTGCGTCGTGGTGCGGCGGCCGGGGCGGCCGGCCGCGTTGCCATTGTCATGCCCGCGCTGGCGTCCGCCCGTTGCCGGGCGGGCCGCCGTTCAATCTACTGGCCGTGGGCCGCGGCTATGTCCGGTGCGGACAACGCAACACGCGCACTTCTCCCGAACGGAACATGCCAGACCCGCCCGGCCGCCCCTAGCCTGCGAGAACAACACCTCTGTAGGTCCCGTTCCACCCCCAGGAGACTGCCATGACCGAACTGTCCGGAGGCCCCGCCCTCGCCCAGGAGCGTCGCGTCGTCACTGCGATCCCCGGCCCGAAGTCGCAGGAGCTGTGGGCCCGTAAGCAGGCCACGGTGGCCGCTGGTGTCGGCGCCGTGCTGCCCGTATTCGTGAAGCGCGCGGGCGGTGGCGTCCTGGAGGACGTGGACGGCAACTCCCTGATCGACTTCGGCTCGGGCATCGCGGTGACCTCGGTCGGCAACAGCGCCGAGGCCGTCGTCCGCCGGGCCACCGCGCAGCTCGAGGCCTTCACCCACACCTGCGCCATGGTGGCGCCGTACGAGCCGTACATCGAGGTCTGTGAGCAGCTGGCCGAGCTGACGCCGGGCGACCACGCGAAGAAGTCGGCGCTGTTCAACTCCGGTGCGGAGGCCGTCGAGAACGCCGTCAAGATCGCCCGTGTGCACACCAAGCGCCAGGCGGTCGTCGTCTTCGACCACGGCTACCACGGCCGGACGAACCTCACGATGGCGCTCACGTCCAAGAACATGCCGTACAAGCAGGGCTTCGGCCCGTTCGCGCCCGAGGTCTACCGCGTCCCGGTGGCCTACCCCTACCGCTGGCTGACCGGCCCGGAGAACTGTGCGCAGGAGGCCGCCGACCAGGCGATCTCTCAGATCACCAAGCAGATCGGCGCGGAGAACGTCGCGGCGATCATCATCGAGCCGGTGCTGGGTGAGGGCGGCTTCATCGAGCCGGCCAAGGGCTTCCTCCCGGCGATCGCCAACTTCGCCAAGGAGAACGGCATCGTCTTCGTCGCGGACGAGATCCAGTCCGGCTTCTGCCGTACGGGCCAGTGGTTCGCGTGTGAGGACGAGGGCATCGTCCCGGACCTGATCACGACGGCGAAGGGCATCGCGGGCGGTCTGCCGCTGGCCGCGGTCACCGGCCGCGCGGAGATCATGGACGCGGCGCACGCGGGCGGCCTGGGCGGTACCTACGGCGGCAACCCGGTGGCCTGCGCCGCGGCGCTCGGTTCCATCGAGACCATGCGCGAGCAGGACCTGAACGCCAAGGCCCGCCGGATCGGCGAGGTCATGAAGGCCCGGCTGAACGCCCTCGCCGAGAAGTACGACATCGTCGGCGAGGTCCGCGGCCGCGGCGCGATGATCGCGATCGAGCTGGTCAAGTCCGGTTCGAAGGAGCCGAACCCGGAGGCCACCGCCGCGCTGGCCAAGGCCTGCCACCAGGAGGGCCTGCTGGTCCTGACGACCGGCACGTACGGCAATGTGCTGCGCTTCCTGCCGCCGCTGGTCATCGGCGAGGACCTGCTGAACGAGGGTCTGGACATCCTGGAGGGCGCCTTCACCGCGCTCTGAGCGGCGTCCCGCCCCGTACAACCCCCGCCTCCGCAGTCCGCGGTCCGCGGTCCGCGGGAGGAACCTCGGCCACGGCCCGGGGCACGATTCATGTCGTGCCCCGGGCCGTGGCGCGTTCCGGACGCGCTCCGTGCCGGCCGCCCCCCCCGGCCGGGCCTCGGGCATGCCTTCACCCTCTCCCGCTGCCTGTCCCCCTCCCACCCCTCCTGTCCGCATTTCTGCACTCATTTCCGTATGGACGCGCGTAGCTGGAGACATGGCGTGAAGAAGATGTGCGGGGGCCATGGCGGCCGGGTGATGCGGCTGTCCGGTGCGCTCCCCGTGCCGTACGGTTTCTGCAGATGAGAGAAACACCCCGCTCGCAGGGGACTGCGGGCGACGCCCGGTCGGCGCTTCCCCGGCTCCGATCAGGCCGTGCCCTCGCGCACAACACCGGAACCCCCGGTTCCGGGAATCCTCACCGATCGGATGTCCGCCCGCCCCATACCCCCCGGGGCGCGCGGGACACCGGTCAACGCGGCCGCCTCGGAACCACCCCCCCTGTTCCGAGGCGGCCGACCCTTTTTCCGGGCACCCCCGGGGCCCCTGACCCCTCCGGTGCCCCTGACTCTTCTGACTGCCCTGGCTCCCCCGGCCCGTACGGGCGCGGCTCCCGGCGCCGCTCACCGTGGTGGATCTGTTCCGCCGCTGTGCTGCTCTTCGCCGCGCTCACCTGGCAGGTGGCGGTCCACGGTGCGCTGCGCACCCTCGACGAACGGCTCGGGCGCGCCCTGACCGCCGGTGAACTCCCCGGCGGGCCCGCCGAGTTCTGTGCCGATCTCGGCAACACGACCGTGGCGCTGCCGGTGTTGTGCGTGGTCATGCTGTGGGCCGGGGGGCGCGGGTGGCGTACCGGGAGGCAGCGGGAGTCCGACGGCGGTGGGCCGGTGCGCTGGTGGCTGCCGCCGCTCGCCGCCGGCCTCGCGTTGGCGGTGGTGCCCGCGCTGGTCGTCCCGCTCAAGCTGTGGCTCGCCCGGCCGGGTCCGGCGCGGATGGCGGGCGGTGCGCACGACGGCTTCTATCCGTCGGGCCATGCGGCGACGGCGGCGGTGGCGTACGGCGTGGCCGCGCTGCTGGTGCTCCGCACCGGGCGGGGGACACGGGCGGACCGCCCGTCCGCCCGGCTGTTCGGGCCGGCGGTCGTGGCCGCGGTCGCGCTGCTCGAAGCCGCCGTGGGTCTCGGTCTGGTGCGCCGGGGCTATCACTGGCCGCTGGACGTGCTCGGCAGCTGGTGCCTGGCCGGGGCGCTGCTCGCGGTGTGGTGTGCGGTGTGCGACCGGTGGTCGGGGGCGGGGCCTGGGTCCTGAGGGCCACACGGGGCGAACGGCTCCCGACCGCCCGCCCCCGACCGCACATCAGCTGTCGAAGCCCAGCCCCACCTTGTCCATGGCCTTCAGCCACAGATTGCGGCGGCCGCCTCGGGTGTCGGCCTGGGTCATCGACCACTGGGTGATGCCGATGCCGGCCCAGCGCAGTGGCTCGGGTGGGAACGGCAGCGGCTTGCTGCGGACCATTTCCAGCTGCGTACGCTCGGTGCGCTCGCCGGACAGCAGGTCGAGCATGACGTCGGCGCCGAAGCGGGTCGCCCCCACGCCGAGGCCGGTGTAGCCGGCGGCGTAGGCGACCCGGCCGGCGTGTGCGGTGCCGAAGAACGCGGAGAAGCGGGAGCAGGTGTCGATGGCGCCGCCCCAGGCGTGGGTGAAGCGCAGCCCCTCCAGTTGCGGGAAGCAGCGGAAGAAGTGCCGGGCGAGCTTCTCGTAGGTGGCCGGGTGGTGGTCGAACTCGGCCCGGACGCCGCCTCCGTAGCGGTAGACGATGTCGTAGCCGCCCCACAGGATGCGGTTGTCGGCGGTGATACGGAAGTAGTGGAAGTGGTTGTTGGAGTCCGAGAGGCCCTGGCGGTTCTTCCAGCCGATGGCGTCGAGTTGTTCCGCCGAGAGCGGCTCGGTCATCAGGGCGTGGTCATAGACCGGGACGATGTACGGGCGTACCCGCTTGACCAGGGACGGGAAGGCGTTGGTGCCGAGCGCGATCTGGCGGGCGAAGACCCGGCCGTAGGGGGTGCGGACGGCCATGCCTGCACCGTCGGAGGCGAGGCCGGTGGCGGGGGTGCGCTCGTAGATGCGGACGCCGAGGCCGAGGCAGGCCTGCTTCAGGCCCCAGGCGAGCCGGGCCGGGTTGAGCATGGCGACGCCGTCGCGGTCCCAGAGTCCGGCGCGGAAGGTCGGCGAGTCGACCTGGGCGCGCAGCTCGTCCTCGTCGAGGAAGGTGTGCCGGTCCAGGCCGAGCCCGGCGGCGTCCTCGGCGAACTCCTTGAGTTCGGCGACCTGGTGGGGCTCGGTGGCGATGTCGATCTCACCGGTGCGCTCGAAGGCGCAGTCGATGTCGTAGCGGGCGACGGCCTCCTCGATGGCGTCGAGGTTGCGGATGCCGAGCGCTTCGAGGGTGGCGAGTTCGCCGGGCCAGCGGGCCAGGCCGTTGCCGAGGCCATGGGTGAGGGAGGCGGCGCAGAAGCCGCCGTTGCGCCCGGAGGCGGCCCAGCCGATCTCGGCGCCCTCGACCAGGACGACCTCGCGGCGGGGGTCGCGTTCCTTGGCGATCAGTGCGGTCCACAGGCCCGAGTAGCCGCCGCCGACGACGAGCAGATCGCAGGTCTCGTCGCCGACGAGGGCGGGGCGGGCGGCCGGCCGGTCCGGGTCGGTCAGCCAGAAGGGGGTGGGTTCGGCATCCGCGAGCGCATGTGCGGCGGACGGGGTCATGGCAGCTCGTGCCATGGTTCTCAGCTCCTTTTGCTCCTCTTGCGGCGGGCCCCGGCCAGCTGGCCGACGACTACACACACCACGGCGACCAGGAACATCGCCGTGCCGATGACGTTGATCTGAACGGGCGTGCCCCGCTGCGCCGAGCCCCAGACGAACATGGGGAAGGTCACGGTGGAGCCCGCGTTGAAGTTGGTGATGATGAAGTCGTCGAAGGACAGGGCGAAGGACAGCAGCGCGCCGGATGCGATGCCGGGGGCGGCGATCGGCAGCGTCACCCGCAGGAAGGTCTGGAAGGGCGAGGCGTAGAGGTCCTGCGCGGCCTGCTCCAGCCGCGGGTCCATGCTCATCACCCGGGCCTTGACGGCGGTGACGACGAAGCTCAGGCAGAACATGATGTGCGCGATGAGGATCGTCCAGAAGCCGAACCGGATGCCCATGTTGAGGAACAGGGTCGCCAGCGAGGCGGCCATGACGACCTCGGGCATCGCCATCGGCAGGAAGATCAGGGTGTTGACGCCGGCCCGGGCGCGGAAGCGGTAGCGGGCCAGCGCGAACGCGATCATGGTGCCGAGGACGGTCGCGCCGACCGTGGCCCACAGCGCGAGCTGCAGGCTCAGGCCCAGTGATCCGCACAGGTCGGCGACGCCGCACGGGTCGCGCCAGGCGTCCGTGGAGAAGCGCTGCCACTGGTAGTTGAAGCGGCCGTTGGGCTTGTTGAAGGAGAAGACCAGCACCACGAGGTTGGGCAGGATCAGATAGCCCAGTGTGGCGAGGCCGGCGAGCGTGACGATGTTGCGGCGCAGCCAGCGCAGGCCCCGGTTCGGCGTGCGGGCCGCGGGGGCCGCGGAGTCTTTCGTGGTCTCGTGGACGGCCATCAGACCAGGTCCTCCGTCCCCGACTTGCGGATGTAGAGCGTGACCATGGCGAGGATGGCCGCCATGAGGATGAAGGAGAGGGCGGCGGCGGTCGGGTAGTCCAGGACCCGCAGGAACTGCGACTGGATGACGTTGCCGATCATCTTCTGGTCGGTGGAGCCCAGCAGTTCGGCGTTGATGTAGTCACCGGCGGCCGGGATGAAGGTGAGCAGGGTGCCGGCGACGACACCGGGCATCGACAGCGGGAAGGTCACCCGGCGGAAAGTGGTGGACGGCCGGGCGTAGAGGTCCCCGGCGGCCTCGTGCAGCCGCGGGTCGATGCGCTCCAGCGAGGTGTAGAGCGGCAGCACCATGAACGGCAGGAAGTTGTAGGTCAGTCCGCAGACCACCGCGAGCGGGGTGGCCAGCACCCGCTGCCCCTCGGTGAGCCCCAGCCAGCTGGTGACGTCCAGAACGTGCAGCGAGTTCAGCAGGCCGACGACCGGACCGCCGTCGGCCAGGATCGTCTTCCAGGCGAGCGTACGGATCAGGAAGCTGGTGAAGAACGGCGCGATGACCAGGATCATCACGACATTCCGCCAGCGTCCGGCCTTGAAGGCGATGAGGTAGGCCAGCGGGTAGCCGAGCAGCAGGCAGAGCGCGGTGGCGGTGGCGGCGTAGCCCACGGAGCGGACGAACTGCGGCCAGTATTCACCGAGCGCGTCCCAGTACGTCGCGAAGTGCCAGGTGACCTTGAAGCCCTCTTCGAGGGAGCCGGTCTGGACCGAGGTCGACGCCTGGTAGACGAGCGGGGCGGCGAAGAAGACGATCAGCCAGAGGATGCCGGGCAGCAGCAGCCAGTAGGGGACGAGCCGTTTGCGGGCGGGGGACTTGCGCACCTCCAGGGGTGCCGTCCCGGCCTCTCCGTCCGGTGGTGCGGGCGTCTCGGTGGTGGTCACGCGGCCTCCTCGTCGAGGTCCGCGCCGGCCTGGATGTCCTGGGCGGCGTCCAGGCCGAAGGTGTGCGCGGGGTTCCAGTGCAGGACGATGTCCGCGCCGGGGACGAGGCGCCCGTCGCGCTCGACGTTCTGCTCGTAGACGGCGAGTTCGCCCAGGCCGGGCACGTCGACGACGTACTGGGTGGAGACGCCGATGAAGCCGGCGTCCTTGATGCGGCCGGTCAGCCGGTTGCGTCCGTCGGCGACCGTGTCGGCGTCGTCGGCGTGTGTCAGGGAGACCTTTTCGGGTCGTATCCCGGCCAGCACCTTCTCGCCCTTGCGGGCCGTGGCCCGACACCGGTCGGCGGGCAGCCGCAGTGTGGTGTCCGCGGCCTTGAGCAGCAGCTCGTCGCCGCCGGCCGCGGTGACCTCGGCCGCGATGAGGTTGGAGGTGCCGAGGAAGTTGGCGACGAAGGTGGTGCCGGGGTTCTCGTAGAGGTCGGCGGGGGCACCGAGTTGCTCGACCCGGCCTCCGTTCATCACGGCCACGGTGTCGGCCATCGTCATGGCCTCCTCCTGGTCGTGGGTGACGTGCACGAAGGTGATGCCGACCTCGGTCTGGATGCGCTTGAGCTCCAGCTGCATCTGGCGGCGCAGCTTGAGGTCGAGGGCGCCGAGCGGCTCGTCGAGCAGCAGCACCTGGGGGTGGTTGATCAGCGCGCGGGCGACCGCGACGCGCTGCTGCTGGCCGCCGGAGAGCTGCTGCGGCTTGCGGCGCGCCATCGGGCCGAGCTGGACCAGGTCCAGCATCTCCTCCACCTGCTTCTTCACGGACTTGATGCCGCGGCGGCGGAGGCCGAAGGCGACGTTCTCGTAGATGTCCAGGTGCGGGAAGAGCGCGTAGTTCTGGAAGACGGTGTTGACCTGGCGCTTGTAGGGCGGCAGAACGGTGACGTCCTGGCCCGACAGTTCGACGGTGCCGGTGGTCGGCTCCTCCAGTCCGGCGATCATCCGCAGCGTGGTGGTCTTGCCGCAGCCCGAGGCGCCCAGGAGCGCGAAGAAGGAGCCCGCGGGGACGGTCAGATCGAGCGGATGGACGGCGGTGAAGGAGCCGTAGGTCTTGCTTATCCCGTGGAGGCGGACGTCGCCGCCGCTGCTCTGGGGGGTCGCGGTGTGGGTCATGTCGGTCGTCCCGTGGGTCGGAGGGCGAAGCGGCTCGGGCGGGCCCGGTGGGGGTTCAGGCTCCGGTGAGGTCGGAGAACTTCTGGGTGAACGCCTTGTTCTCCTTGGCGGACAGCGCGCGGAAGGAGTGTGACCGCTCGGCCATCTCCTTGTCCGGAATGATCAGCGGGTTCTCGGCCGCCTTCTTGTCGATTTTGGCGAGCTCCTCGCGTACGCCTTCCACGGGACAGACGTAGTTGATGTACGCCGCGACCTTCGCCGCCACCTTGGGCTCGTAGAAGTAGTCGATGAGCCGTTCGGCGTTCTGCTTGTGGCGGGCCTTGTTCGGCACCATGAGGTTGTCGCTGGACGTCATGTAGCCGGACTTGGGGATGGCGAAGGCGATGTCCGGGTTGTCGTTCTGGAGCTGGACGACGTCGCCCGCCCAGGCCACACAGGCGGCGAGGTCGCCCTTGTCCAGGTCGGTGGTGTAGTCGTTGCCGGTGAAGCGGCGGATCTGCTTGGAGTCGACGCCCTTCTGGAGCCGGGCGAGGGCCGCGTCGTAGTCGTCCGCGGTGACGTCCTCGGGCCGCTTGCCCATGTCCAGCAGGGTCAGCCCGACGCTGTCGCGCATCTCGGAGAGGAAGCCGACCCGGCCCTTGAGCTTGGGGTCCTCCAGCAGCTGGCTGACCGAATCGACCTTCCGGCCGCCGGTGGCCTTCTTGTTGTAGGCGATGATCGCCGGGATGCCCTGCCAGGGGTAGGAGTGCGCACGGCCGGGGTCCCAGGCGGGGCTGCGGAACTGCGGGGAGAGATGGGCGTAGGCGTGCGGCAGGTTGGCCGGGTCCAGCGACTCGATCCAGCCGAGGGAGATCATCCGTGCGCACATCCAGTCGGTGAGCACGATCAGATCCCGGCCGGTGTCCTGGCCCGCCGCGAGCTGGGCCTGGATCTTGCCGAAGAACTCGTCGTTGTCGTTGATGTCCTCGGTGTATTTGACCGCGATGCCGGTGCGCTTGGTGAAGTGCTCCAGCGTCGGCCGGTGCTTGCCGTCGTCGCTGACGTCCATGTACTCGGTCCAGTTGGAGAAGTTGATCCGCTTCTCCGCCCTGGAGTGGTCCGTGGAACGGCCGGCGTCCGTCCGGCCCGCGGGCGGGATGCCGCAGGCCGACAGGGCACCGAGGCCGCCGACGGTGGCCGCCACGGCGCCGCCCGCACGCAGCAGGGAGCGGCGGGTCATGGCGAGCCGGCCGTCGGTCATGCTGCGGCGCACGGCGGCGAGTTCGACCGGGGACAGGGGTTCGGGCTGCTGGTGGTGCTCCATGCGCAGTGCCCTTTCAGGGGGTGAGCCCGGCTTTCGGCCGGTGGTGACGATGCCGCGCGGCACTGGCCGCTGGGTGGGGCCCGTGGTGGGGGTGGGGCCGGTGGGGGGCTCGGTGGTGCTCGGTGGTGCTCGCCGGGGACGTCCCTTACGGGCGGTCCCCGAAGATCGTGCGGTGCCAGTCCTTGCGCGCCACCCCGGTGTTGTCGTACATGACGTGCTTGACCTGGGTGTACTCGTCGAAGGAGTAGGCCGACATGTCCTTGCCGAAACCGGATGCCTTGGCGCCGCCGTGCGGCATCTCGCTGATGATCGGGATGTGGTCGTTGACCCAGACGCAGCCCGCGTTGATCTCGCGGGCGGCGCGGCCGGTGCGGTAGACGTCCCGGCTCCAGGCGGAGGCGGCCAGCCCGTAGGGGGTGTCGTTGGCCAGCGCGATGCCCTCGTCGTCGCTGTCGAAGGGCAGCACGACCAGCACCGGCCCGAAGATCTCGGACTGCACGACCTCGCTGTCCTGCGCGGCCCCGGCGATCAGCGTCGGCCGGTAGTAGGCGCCCTTGGCGAGCTCGCCGCCTGGGGCCTCACCGCCGGTGACGACGGTGGCGTAGTCGCGCGCCCGGTCGACGAAGCCGGCCACCCGGTCGCGCTGGGTGTGCGAGATCAGCGGGCCCAGGTCGGTGGACGGGTCGAAGGGGTCGCCGAGCCGTACGGTCGCCATCAGGTCGGCGACGCCGCTGACGAAGGCGTCGTACAGCGGGCGCTGGACATAGGCGCGGGTGGCGGCGGTGCAGTCCTGGCCGGTGTTGATCAGCGCGCCGGCGACCGCGCCATGGACGGCGGCCTCCAGATCCGCGTCGTCGAAGACGACGAACGGGGCCTTGCCGCCGAGTTCGAGGTGCAGCCGCTTGACCGTACCGGTGGCGATCTCGGCGACGCGCTTGCCGACGGCCGTCGACCCGGTGAAGGAGGTCATCGCGACGGAGGGGTGGCCGACCAGGCGCTCACCGGCGTCCCGGCCCGCGCCGGAAACGATGTTGAGCACCCCGTCGGGCAGCCCGGCGCGCTGGGCGGCCTGGGCGAAGAGCAGCGAGGTGAACGGGGTGATCTCGGCGGGCTTCAGGACGATGGTGTTGCCCGCGGCGATGGCCGGCAGCACCTTCCAGGCGGCCATCTGGAGCGGGTAGTTCCACGGTGCGATGGAGCCGACGACGCCGATCGGTTCGCGGCGGATGACGGAGGTGTGGTCGGCGCTGTACTCGCCGGCGGCCTTGCCCTCCAGGTGCCGGGCGGCGCCGGCGAAGAAGGCGGCGTTGTCGATCGAGCCCGGTACGTCGAACTCGGCACTGAGCTTGATCGGCTTGCCGCAGTTCAGCGATTCCGCGTAGGCGAGATCACCGGCGTCCTCGGCGAGTACGGCGGCGAAGCGGTGCAGCGCGTCGGAGCGCTCGCCCGGGGTGGCGCCGCCCCACTCGGGGAACGCCTCCCGGGCGGCCTCCACGGCCGCGTCGATGTCCGCCGTCCCCGCGAGTTCGTAGGAGTACACCGTCTCGCCGGTCGCCGGGTCCACGACGTCCTGGGTACGGCCGGAGGTGCCGCCGCGGAGACTGCCCGCGATGAATTGCGCGCCCTCGGCGAACCGCTCGGTGACATCGAATCGGTGATCCATGGTGCTCTCCTCCGCCGGGCGCCCGGGGCCGCTCAGCGGCTCTGTCTGGCGTAGCTATTTCCGGATTCGATGGCCGATCTTGACAGAGGAGAAGAGCCTCAACAAGGGATTCCGTTGTTGCCTTTTGGTTACGCGACGGATTACGCGATTTCACCCTCGGGGCCCCCGACACGTTGTCGGTGCCCGCTGTCAGAATCCCGGCATGATGCACGGCAGCACGGGGATCACCACGGGGGAGGCGGCCGGGCGCGCCGCGGACGGGCCGCGCTCGGTCGACGAGCTACGGCGGGCGACCGCCGCCGGGAAGCACGTGAAGTACGTCCAGTTCTGGGGCCACGGCCCGCGCCGCGACGGCAGCCTCGGCGCGAGCTGCTTCAGTCAGTGGTGGCCCGCCCCCTTCACGGTCGACGGCGTCCGGTACGCCACCGCGGAGCACTGGATGATGGCCGGCAAGGCCCGGCTGTTCGGCGACGCGGAGGCCGAGCAGCAGGCGCTCGCGGCGCGCCACCCCAAGCAGGCCAAGGACGCCGGGCGCCGGGTTCGCGGCTTCGACGACGAGACCTGGCAGCAACACCGCTTCGAGCTGGTCGTCGAGGGCGGCGTCCACAAATTCGGCCAGGACGCCGCGCTGCGGGCGTACCTGCTCGGCACGGGGTCCCGGGTGCTGGTGGAGGCCAGCCCGCTGGACCGGATATGGGGCATCGGCCTGGCCGCCGATGACGACCGGGCCGCGGACCCGGCGCGCTGGCGCGGGCTGAACCTGCTGGGCTTCGCGCTGATGGCGGCCCGGCAGCGACTGCGGGAGACGGACGGCACGGAGCCGGTCCGGTAGCGGGCTGCGGGAGACGGACGGCACGGGGACGTAAGACCGAGTCGTGCGGCCGGTGAGGGCGCGGTCCGCACACCCGCCCCCGCGGCCCCCCGGACGGCGCATAGCATGGCCGGGCCGCCGTTCCGCGCACCCCGCGCACGCTGTGACCAGGAGGAACCGTTGTCCGATCTCGATGCCTTCATCGCGGGCCTGCCCAAGGCGGAGCTGCACGTCCACCACGTCGGATCGGCCTCACCGCGCATCGTCTCCGAACTGGCGGCGCGGCACCCCGACTCCGCCGTCCCCACCGACCCCGAAGCGCTCGCCGACTTCTTCACCTTCCGCGACTTCGCGCACTTCATCGAGGTCTATCTCTCCGTCGTGGACCTGATCCGCGACGCCGAGGACATCCGGCTGCTGACGTACGAGGTCGCCCGGGACATGGCACGGCAGCAGATCCGCTACGCCGAGCTGACCGTCACCCCGTTCAGCTCGACCCGCCGCGGTATCCCCGACGCCGCGTTCGTCGAGGCCATCGAGGACGCCCGGAAGGCGGCGGAGGCGGAGCTGGGCGTGGTGCTGCGCTGGTGCTTCGACATCCCCGGTGAGGCGGGGCTGGAGGCCGCCGAGGAGACCGCCCGGATCGCCTGCGGTCTGCAGCCCGAGGGCCTGGTCTCGTTCGGTCTCGGCGGCCCGGAGATCGGGGTGCCGCGCCCGCAGTTCAAGCCGTACTTCGACCGGGCCCGCGCGGCCGGTCTGCACTCCGTACCGCACGCCGGGGAGACCACCGGCCCCGGCACGATCTGGGACGCCCTCAACGACCTGGGCGCCGAGCGCATCGGCCACGGCACCAGCGCCACCCAGGACCCCCGGCTACTGGCCCATCTCGCCGAGCACCGCATCCCGCTGGAGGTCTGCCCCACCTCCAACATCGCCACCCGCGCGGTGCGCACCCTGGAGGAGCACCCGCTCAAGGAGATGGTCGCGGCGGGCGTGCCGGTCACCATCAACAGCGACGACCCGCCGATGTTCGGCACGGACCTCAACACCGAATACGCCGTCGCCGCCCGGCTGCTGGAGCTGGACGCCGAGGGCGTGGCCGCCCTCGCCAGGAACGCCGTCGACGCCTCCTTCATGGACGGCGCCGCCAAGGCGAAGCTGACGGCCGAGATCGACAGCTACGCCGCGTCCTGGCGGGGCTAGCGAAACGGGCCGTGGCGCCCTGACGCCCGCCGCCCCTCCTCCCTGCGCCACGGCCGGCGGGGCCACCAGGGTTGCCCATACGTCGTGCCGCCAACCGGGTTTGCCCCTACGCCGTGCCACACACGCACTGGAGCACCAGTGCGTCCGGCGCACGGCAACCTTGCATCAGCTCAACGCACCGCCTGTTGAGTCGAGTTCACACGTGCCACGGAACAGGGCGCGGATCACTGCAGCCAGGCGCGGCGAACTGGAAGCCAGCTCTTCCGGCTCAATCGACCGCCGTTGAATCGAAACCGACGAAGCTTCCTGGAAGCGCTCTCGAAGCCAATGAAGCAGGCGTCCGGGCGCAGCCTTGAAAGGCATCAGCCTACCCAGGTCGGAACTCCGGCCGACCGGCAGAAACGGTTTCCGTTCGATGCAACACAGCGGGAATCCCTTCCTTGGCTCGGCATAGGAGAAGTACGCACAGAGCCACAATACGGCGCCAGTTGGACACGCGTGTCCGGAAGGTGACGAGGCATGTCGCTTCCATGCATCGCCCCGGGATGCCGTGTTCGGGAAGCCTTATCTCCGTGGTTGGCCCGGCCGACCTTTCGCAACGGCAGGCACGTGAACGCACTTAGGGCTCCCGGAGGAATCCATGGCGAAGGCTGAGCGCATCGATGCTGTAGTGGTCGGCGGCGGCATCGCCGGATCGGCCCTGGCGGCGGCGCTGGCGGGGGACGGATACGAGGTTCTGCTTCTCGAACGGCAGACCGTCTACCGCGACAAGGTCCGCGGGGAGGTGGTCAATTGCTGGGGCGTGGCCGAACTGCGACAGCTTGGTCTGGAGCAGGCCCTGCTGGAGGCCGGCGGCACCTTCGTGAACCGCTTCGTCGGCTTCGACGAGACGGTCGACCCGGAAACCGCCCGAGAGAATGCGCTGCACCTGGACGAGATGCTCCCGGAAATACCCGGAGT
Organism: Streptomyces sp. NPDC058773; assembly: GCF_042746015.1. Lineage (NCBI taxonomy): Bacteria > Bacillati > Actinomycetota > Actinomycetes > Kitasatosporales > Streptomycetaceae > Streptomyces > Streptomyces sp. NPDC058773. Next base: position 213,318 of record NZ_JBHYPE010000008.1, on the reverse strand, counting down.
TCTGGATGTAGGGCACCCCGAAGCCTGCGAAGCGCTGGCCACCGCCGCCGAAAAGGCCGGCGCGACCGTCGTTCGCGGTGTAGGTGAAGTGAACGTGACCGCCGGGCCGAACCCGAGCGTCCGTTACGAACTCGACGACATGGAATACGAAGTCCCGTGCCGCATTGTTGTCGGCGCCGACGGCCGGATGTCGACCGTACGCCGCCAGCTGGACATCGCACTCACGCAGACTTCGCCGAATTCATTGGGCGGCGGAATGCTGGTCGAAGACCTGCAGGACTGGCCGGTCAACGTCACATCGATCGGCACCGAGGGCGACCTGCTCTACTTCGTTTTCCCACGTGATGGCGCCCGGGCACGGCTCTATATTCTGCACGGCGTCGATCAGAAGGGGCGCTTTTCCGGGCCCACCCGACAGGCGGACTTCCTGAAGGCCTTTCAGTTCCGGTGCATACCCGGCAGCGACATGTTTGCCTCGGCCACGCCCTCCCGGTCCTGCGCGTTCTACCCGATGAACGACGCCTGGGCCGCCACCCCCTTCGCCCCGGGCGCGGTGCTGGTGGGCGACGCCGCTGGGTGGAGCGACCCGGTCGTCGGGCAGGGGCTGTCCATTGCGCTGCGGGATGCCCGCTCGGTCTGGGAAACGCTGCGATCCCACCACTCCTGGACGCCAGAGGCGTTCGAGGCGTACGCCGCGGAGCGCGCGGTACGCATGCACCGCATCCGTATCTCCGGGTCGGTGCGCACCACGATGCAGATGACGTTCACCCCTGAAGGCAGGGCTCGCCGCAAGGCCTATGCCAAGGCGATGCAGGCCGACCCGATTCTGGCCGGCTCGCGGATGGCGACTTTCAAGGGCCCGGATCAGGTTCCCCCGGAGTCCTTCGACCCGGGTGTCATCAAGCGTCTCTTCGCCCTCCAGTAGACAGCGGCACCCCACCGGGGGCGCAGAGCGATCGAGCACACCAGGCCCGCCGCCGGGCGCAGGCGCATCGGCGACGACATGTCAACGAGGAGATTCCATGTACGTGAAAACCGCCGACGGCGACGAGCAGATCCGCAAGAACGGCTGCGACCTGCGCCAGCTGTACCCGTGGGAGAACGTCGTCACACCGCCGTGGAACAGCACCCTGTGCTCCATCCGGCCGTCCGAGTCGAGCACCCCGCACGACCACGCCACGGACGAGACGTTCATCTTCACCGGCGGTAAGGGGCACGTGCGGGTCGGAGAGGAGGAGCGCGCGGTCATCTCCGGGGACGTCATCTACATCCCGCACGGGACCCGTCACGTCGTCACCAACACCAGTGACTCGGACCCGCTGACATTCATCAGTATCTACTGGCTCCAGCCTTCGGAGCAGGACAAGGACCAGCGATGAGCGACCCGCACAGCGCGCACCGGAAGCGGCGCATCAACGTCACCTTCTCCCCGCCCACCCCCAACGGGGACCTGCATCTGGGCCACTTGGCCGGCCCGGTACTGGGCAGCGACGTCTGCGCACGCTCGCAGAAGGTCCTCGGCCACGACGTGGCGTTCTCGACCAGCACGGATGACAACCAGACCTACGTGGTCACCACTGCCGAACGCATGGGCACCGGCCCCGAGGAACTGATCCAGCATGCGTTCAAGAGCGTCACCAGCACCCTGGAGCGGGCCGGAGTCCAAGTCGATCTCTTCGAGCGTCCCGACGCGGCGTACACGGAGTTCGTCGAGGGCTTCTTCACCCACCTGTGGCAGCACGGCGCCTTCGAGCAGCGGGAGGTGGAGCTTCCCTACGACGCCGAGGCCGGGGAGTACCGGGCCGAGGCCTTCGTCACGGGCCGCTGCCCCGCCTGCCTGGCGCATGCCCGTGCCGGGGTGTGCGAGGCCTGCGGCGGTTACAACCTTCCCGCCGCCATGCTGCCGAGCGACACCGCCGCCGCCCTGCCGCGGTGCACGGCGTCGATCTGGGTCCTGGACCTGGAGCGCTACCGCGCGGAGATCACCGACTGGTACCGGAACTCCGACGTACAGCTCCGCCCCGACCTGGCCCGGGTCGTCTCCGACTCCCTCGCCACGCGTCTGCCCTACATCCCCATCACCTACCCCAGTACGTGGGGGATCGCGGTGGGCTGGGACGGCCCCGATGCTCCGGCCCAGGCCATCAACGCCTGGCCCGAGATCTACGTCGGGCACCTGTACTGGCTGGCCCAGGCCCGCAAGACGGGACTGGGCGACTGCGACGAGCTGGTTCAGTTCATCGGCATCGACAACGGGTTCTACAACGCCTTCGTCTATGTGACGCTCTCGCTGCTGGCGGCCAAGCACGGCCTGCCGGTCGCCCTGCCCAAGACGCGCACCCTCACCAACCAGTACTACCTCCTGGAGGGCCGCAAGTTCTCCACCAGCAAGGGCGATGTCCGCTGGGCCGGGGAGTACCTGGAGAGCGTCGGCCGGGACCGGGCGCGCTTCGTGCTCGCCTTGACCAGCCCCGAGCTCCAGCAGTCGGAGTTCAGCGAGGAGATCGCCCTCTCGACGATCAACCGCCGCTTCGACGAGCCGATTTCCGCCCTCACCCGGGCACTGAACACCAACCTGGCCGGCCGCAGCGCCGACACCGCGCCTTCCTCCTGGTGGACGGCCGCTCTGACGGCCTCCCGGCAGCGGTTCGAGGAGGCCTACCGACTGGAGACCTTCAGCATCCGCAAGGCCGCCGAGGCTCTGGCGTTGCACCTGGAGGTGCTCGCCCTGCGCAGCGAGCAGATCGACGTCAACGACCCGGCCGACGTCTCCGGCGTGCTGCAGTTCCTCTGGTCGCTGCGCACCCTCGCCTGGCCCGTCACCCCGGACCTCTCCGAGCGGGTGGCCCGGTCCTTCGGCGCCCCCTCCGTCGTCGAGCAGGCCCCTTTGCTCACCGAGCTCGCCGAGCCACCGGCCTGCGCCTTCCGCGGCCTGCATACGACGCCCTGACGCGACGTCCTGACCACCATGTCCTGACATCACCGCCGATACGACGCTCGCACCGCGTACCGGCCGACACCCCGCACCGCACCGACACCGCAAAGGAAGTTCCTCATGCTCCGCACGTTCATGAACTCGAAAATCCACCGCGCGTCGATCACCGACTGCAATCTCAACTACGTCGGCTCGATCACCATCTCCCCCGAACTGCTGGAGGCCGCGGAGATCGGCGTCCACGAGCTGGTGCACGTGGTCAACGTCAACAACGGCGCACGGTTCGAGACCTACACCATCCTGGGTGCCCCGCACGCCAACGAGGTGATCGTCAACGGTGCCGCTGCACGCCTGGTGGAGCCCAACGACAAGGTCATCATCATCAGCTACGCGCAGCTGACGGAGACCGAGCTCGCCGAGCACAAGTCCCGCGTGGTTCACGTGGACGAAGAGAACCGGATCACCAGCACCGAACTCCAGAGCCACTGAACCGGCGTGAACGCCCCTCAACGACCCGCATCTTCGCGTCCCTGCATGCCCGAAGAGGACCGTGACCAGTGACGAATCAACAGATTCATCCCGTACTCGGGGTAGGGTTCGGACCCGCGAACCTCTCCCTCGCGGTAACACTTGAAGAACTCGGCCATGGCGGCACCGCCCACTTCATCGAGCGTGCCGACGGCTTTCAGTGGCAGGAGCAGCAGTTACTGCCCGGCGCGGACATCCAGAACAACCCGTTCCGCGACCTGGTGATGCAACGTAACCAGTACAGCCGTTACACCTTTGTCAATTACCTCGCCGAACGCGGTGAGCTGACCGACTACCTGCACCTGAACGCCAAGTTCCCACTGCGGCGGGAGTACGCCGGCTACCTCGGCTGGGCGGCTGAAGCCTTCCGCGACTCGGTGGACTACGGACAGTCCGCCACCGGGCTGTCCCTGGTCACCGGGGACGACGGCAGCGAGCTGTTCGCGGTTCACACCGCGGGCGGCCGCCGCTACCTGGCGGAGACCGTCGTCATGGGCACCGGCCGCTCCCCGCGCATCCCCTACCCCTTCCAGGACGTCCTGGGGCCTACCGTCTTCCACTCGACTCAGTATCTGTCCGCCATCGAGCACCTGCGCGACCGGCGGATCAAGGTTGCCGTGGTGGGTGCCAGCCAGAGCTCCATCGAGATCATCCTCGACCTGCTGCGCCGCCCCAACGTCGAGCAGGTCACCTCCCTCCACCGCGGCATCGGATTCCGGCTCAAGGACACCAGTCCCTTCAGCCGGCAGGTGTTCCTCCCGCAGTTCGTCGACTACTTCCACCCGTTGCCCAGCGAGACCAAGCGCCGTATGCGGGAAGAACTTCGGTCGATCAACTACGCGGCCTGTGACCAGGACGTCATCGACCAGCTCGTCACGGTGCAGCGCGAGTACGAGCTGACCGGGTCCGACCGACTGCGCATGGTGCCGTTCTCCGAGACTGCCGAGATCACCCGGGCACCCGGCGGGGAACACCGGCTGCGCGTGCGCGATGTCAACCACGCCGTGGAACAGACCCTCGACGCCGACGTGATCATTCTGGGTACGGGGTTCCGCGACTTCGGCACCGGGCCGAACGACGAGCCCTACCACCCCCTGCTGGAGGGCATCGCCCACCGATTCCCCCTCGACCGGGTCGGCGTTCCGGTCGTCGCCCGGGACTACTCGATCGAGCTCACCGCTCAGGAGCACACACCCACCCCTCGGCGGGTGTACCTCAACGGGCTGTGCGAGGCGAGTCACGGCATGGGAGACGCCGGAGCGCTGGCCATGCTCTCGGCCCGCTCCTCCGACATCGCCGATTCCCTGATGTGCAAGGGCGAGCGGACGCACGAACGGCCCCTGGTCGCGGGGGCGCTGCAGTGACGCAGTTCGTCGCCCGCGCGGATGTCGTCGTCGTCGGCGGCGGCATCATCGGCCTGGCCACTGCCGAACGGCTCACCGCGCAGCAGCTGTCGGTGGTCCTGGTGGACGACTCGGGCATCGCCGGAGGTGCCACCGGGGCCTCCGGCGGCCTCATCCGCGCCTTCGACCCCGCCCGGCACCATGCGTCCTGGGCGGCACAGGGCCTGGAGCGCTACCTCCGGTGCGGCTGGCGGGGCACCTGGCCCCAGGTGCGCGAGCACGGCGCCCTGACCCTCCTGCCCAGCGCGGACCTGCCCCGGCACAGCGCACAGACCCGCGCGCTGCGCGAGGCCGGCCATGACCTCGCGCTGCTGTCCGCGGACGAGATGCGCACCCGCTTTCCCGGGCTCGACGTACCCGACGGCCTGTCGGGGGTATACGAACCACGGGGCGGCTGGCTCCCGGCCCGGCAGGTGGCCCATGCGCTGCTGTGCGACGCGGGCCCCGGCCTGCGGGTACTGCGCGCCCGAGCCACCGCCGTACGCACCGCCGGCTCCCGCGTGACCGGCGTTGCCACCGGTGTCGGCTCCATACGGGCCGGCGCCGTACTGCTCGCCGCCGGCGTCGGCAGCAGCCCGCTGGCCGCGTCTGTGGGGGTTTCCCTGCCGCTGCGCACCCGGTCGGTGGCCTATGGCCTCTTCGACCCGGGCACCGGCGCCCCGGACGCCGCACTGCCGACCATCGTCGATGTCACCACGGGGGCGTGGGTGCGCAGATGGGATGCGCACCCGACCCTGCTCGCCGGCGTGCGTTCCGGTGCCACCGACGTACCGGAGACCGTGCGCACCGGAATCTCGGCGCCGGAGGAGGAGCGTATCCGCGGGGTCATGAGCCGGCGTATCCCGTGCCTGGCAAGCGCCCCCGCGGTGGGCGGGCGCACCGCTTACGACGCGCAGGCCCTTGCCGGAGGCGGCACGGTCACCGCCTGGTCCGAACCGCACGGCCTGGTCACCGCCACCGGATGGAACGGCGGCGGGTTCAAGCTCGCGCCCGCCGTCGGCGTCCACACGGCCGCCCGGCTCCGAGAGGTGCTGGCATGACGACCTGGCGGCTGAACCCTACCGACGAGATGCTGCACGCCGCGGAAGAGACCCTGGGTTCGTCCCGCGTCGTGCAGGTGCTCTGGAAATTCTCGCACCCCGTCTCCCGCAGCGCGCTGGTGGCCGAGTGGCACCGGCTGAACCAGAGCCGGCTCAGCCGCCAAGTGGCCCCCGCCCGCCTGCCCGCGGCGCGCCGCAGATGGGTCCGCGCCACCAACGAGCAACCCCTGCACACCGACCAGCAGGTGCTGGACGAGGCCACCGCCTCACAGTGGATCGACGAGCAGGTGCGCGCCCCCCTGCCGGTCGGCTCCACCGCTCTGTGGCGGCTGGCGGCCGCTCCCTACAGGGACGGCACTCTCGTCTCCCTCACCGTGCCGCACTTCCGCTGCGACGGCATGGGCATCTTCCGAGCCATCGCCTCCCATGACACCGGCTCCCGCGCACATCCCGCCCCGGCGGACGAGGGCGCCGACGGTGACCTCGGCGAGGCCCTCGGGCAAGTCACCCGAGCCTTCACCGGAACCGCACGCTGGGGACTTGACCTGCTCACGGACCCGGGCAGGCGCGCCCGGCTCGGCGCCGCCCTCAGCAACACCACCGCCAAGCCCGCGGCGGCAGGCTCCGCACCCCGCTTCTTCTCCTCGGCCCTCTTCGACGTACCGGCCGCGGACTGGGAACGGCAGGCCCGCGCCCACGGCGGCACGGCCAACAGCCTCTTCATCGAGATCGCGGCCAATCTGATCCGCCGCAACGTGCCGCGGGACCAGCAGGTCACCATAGATGTCGGCATCCCCATGAGCGTGCGCACAGCGGAGGACGACGGCCGCGCCAACGCCCTGGTCGTGCTGCCGCTGACCGTCCCCGGCGGCAGCCGGCCGCACCGCAATCTGCGCAACACCCGGACAGCGACCAAGGAACTGCTCCGGACAGCGGGCGAACACAGCGGCACGCTCGTCCCCGAACCGCTGTGGCACCTGCTGCCGGCCCGCTGGGCCAACCGGCTCAAGGCCCCCGGGGCTCAGCAGACCGATGTGGTCGCCTCAAACTTCGGAACGGCTCCGGACCCGGTGGCGCACTTCGGCGGCAGTCTCGCCGAAAGCGTCGGTCTACGGACCATGAATGTCCCTGGGCTCGTCCCGGAAAAGGCCCGCTTGCGCGCCTCCCTGTGCCTCCTGCAGGCCGGCGAGCGAATGACCTTGACCGTCACCGGCCTCCCCGATCACTTCGGAGACGCCGCCGGCCTCAGCAGCCGCGTCACCGAGGAACTCGCCGCCTGGGGACTGTCAGGGTGGCAGTGGTGGACCCCGATCAGCCAAGAGGTATGAGGAGAACCGAGCGATGACCGCGCCCCACCCCACCGCCACCGCCCTGCCCGACCGGTGGTTCCGCACCCACCCGGACTCGTCCGTGCACGACCGGCCCCGGCTGCTCGCCCGGTCCTTGATCGACGCGGCCGATCTGGACGATCGCATCGCCTTCTACGAGCGGCTGCTCGCCGTACCCGCCGATCTGCGTATGCCCATCCCCGACTTCGGCGGCCTGGAACTGGCCGCTGTCGGAAACCTGCTGCTGATCGCCAGCGTCCGCCCGTTCACCCCGATCCAGCGGCGGACCGCCTACTCCCTCATCGTGCCGTCGCTGACCGCACAGCTGGAGACCGTGCGCTCCGCAGGGGGCACCGTCCTCGAACCGCCCGAGGACATCCTGCCCGGTGCCCGGGCGCGCGTGCGCTACCGCGACGACTCCGTGGCGGAGCTGGTCGAACACCGCCCGCAGCCCGGCGAGATGCCCGCACCGCCGCGCACCGCGCCCCCTGATGGCGGCGCGCGGCCCGCTCCGCGGCTCCTGGTACGGCGTCAAGTGCCCCGGGCCGACTTCCATGACGCCGTCGCCCTCTACGAGAGGGTCCTGGAGACCGCCGCCCGGCCCCACGCGGACCCGAGCGCACGTGACCTGGACGTCGCGGTCATCGGGAACCTGCTCCTCCTCGGCAAGGACGGCCACGACCCTGCTGCCGACGCGGCCACTGCCGTCGCGCTGCTGGCCCCTGACCCGCGGCGGATCGCGGAGGCATCCGCTCCCACCAGCTCGAACGCCCTCATACCGCTGCCCGACGGGGTCCTGGCTGAGGTGTGGGACAGCACGGCCCCGGGCCTCTGACGCCTCCCCCTCCCCCGCCTTCCCGGCCCCGGTCCAGCAGAACAGGCCGATCATGGCAGTTGCCGAACAGCGTGAGCTCCCGGTAGCCGCCGGACCGCACGGGCGACCTCGCCGCGCTTCCGGCGGGCAAGGACACCTGGACGGTCGTCGGCTGACCGGCCGGCTCCACGGGTGCCACCGGGAGCGTCGCGGGTTCCAGCGGTGAGCGAACGGCCGCTCCCGCCACCTGAATTCGCAGGATGCTCCCGGGCCGTCAGCGGTCGGCGACCAACAAGGTCTGCAGGATGCGGCCGCAGTCTCCGTCCTTGTCGTCGAGATGCCCGAGCGCCAGGCCGGACCCCCGGGGGCTGGCCGCGGTCACAGACCGTATGCAGAACCATTCACCGACAGGCTCTCGGTGCAACGCCAGCGTGACGTCGGTGTTGATGACGAGCCGCTGCTGATGGTCGAGTTCGAAGGCCACGGCCCAGCTGCTGTCAGCCAGGGTGAGGGCACGCGTCAGAGGAGTGTCGTCCTCGCCCGCTACCAGCGGAATGCGCTGCCGCGCCCAGGCCACGCCCGGACCGGACGTGTCAAATCCTTTTCCTGGCTCGAACCGCCATTCCATTGCCGAGATATAGCCATCCACATGAGCACCCGCCATCGTCTGTGCGGGTTGTGGGTGAGGCAGCCGCGGCGGGTCCGAAACGGGCCGCAGCCGGGGAGTGCCGGCAGGGCTGCAGGCCACTCTCCAGGCCCGCGCCATCAGCACACTCTTACCGTCCGAGGTCAGCTCGCCCTCCAACAACTCGGTGCGCCCGCCCGAACGGAGGGTACGGACCTCGGCCCGCAGATCACCCACGGGAACAGGGCGCGGAAGCTCCAGCGTGATGCGGGCGATGCGGAACCCCTCTCGGGCCGCGTGCTGCTCGAACGCCCGCCCCATGAGCGCAGAGGGAGGACCGCCATGCTGCGTCTTCGGGCTCCACGGCCCTGCTGTGGAGGGACTGCTCGCGTATCGGCCACCGCCCAGAGGGCGGTAGAAGGATTCATGCAGTGAAGTCATTTCCGCCATTCCGGAAGCCTACCCTTCGCAAACCATGAGGAAGATCATGCTACTTACCAGTAGGTACGCTCTTCAAGAAATTCGCGCCGGTGTGCAACTTCGCATGAAGGCTCGTTGACTAGCAATTGACGCGGTAGGCAAGCTGTCGACATGGGGAATACCGTAGCTTTAGCACTCGCTGAGCATGTGTCACTAATCGAGTTAGCGGCTCCGTGTGAGATTTTCGGTGTCGACAGATCTCAGCTCACGAACTCTTGGTATGACTTCATCATCTGTGGTTCTGGAAACGCAAGAGCCGGGGGATGGTTTCGCCCGGACGGTTATCGGAGCCTGGATGAATTGGTGAAAGCCCACACCGTTATCGTCCCGGGTTCCCGCTACACCCCCGGGAAACAGCCTGCCGACCTGGTCGATGCAGTACGCGCAGCCCACGACGCCGGCGCCCGAATTGTTTCCGTCTGCGCCGGGGCATTCGTATTGGCCGCCGCCGGTCTGCTGGATGGCCGTCGCGCCACCACTCATTGGCTCTACGCCGACCTGTTGGCCACGCGATACCCGCAAGTCAAGGTGGACCCTGACGTGCTCTACGTCGATGACGGCGACATTCTCACTTCCGCCGGGAAACTGGCCGGTATCGATATGTGTCTTCACCTGGTCCGACTCGACTACGGCGCGGCGGTGGCCAACGACTTGGCACGACGCCTCATCATGCCACCGCTCCGCGACGGCGATCAGGCCCAGTTCATCGCCCCCCTTGCCACGCAGGGAGTAGATCACGCCCTGGCGGAACTGCTGCCGTGGGCGAAAGCCCACCTGGCGGAGCCGCTGACCGTTGTCGATTTGGCGCGGCGGGTCCATATGAGTACGCGCACCCTCAGCCGGCACTTCAACGCGGTAACCGGGAAATCGCCGCTGCAGTGGTTGCTCACACAACGGATTCAGCGCGCACAAGAACTCCTCGAGACCTCCAACCACAGCATCGAGCAGATCGCTGTACAGACCGGAATGGGAACGGCGGCTACGCTGCGCCGCCATTTCAGCCGGGCAGTGGGGATGCCGCCGGACCCCTACCGACGCGCCTTCCGTGCTGGACGAGCTCCGGCCGAATTCACGCCGATGCCTCAGCAGGCGAGCCGCGGGGAGGCCTTGCCGCAAGCGTCCTGAGCGAGGTCGCACACTCTCCAGTTGTGTGAGCCGCTGATGGCCGGCCGGGGGAATACCGGCCATCAGCGGCGCTCGTGGGGCTCCAGGCCGTGCAGCCGGAGCCGGCCGGTGAGCACGGGCGGCAGGGTGCCCAAGAGGCGCCGGTGCCGCCCGGATTCCGAAGCGCATGCGGCGAGCCAGACCGGCCATGCGGCCTCGCAGGTGCGTCGGGCCCACTCGCGCCCGAGCGAGCCGGGGCGAATCACCGCGTCATCGGCCAGGCAGTAGCTGTCGAGAATCTCGGCGAGCCCAGGGGCCGGTTCAAGGAAGCTCACCAGGCTGCCCCATGACAGACCGTAAGCGGTGTGCTCGGTCCGGCCCGTGGCAGCCAGTGACTGGAAGGCCGAGCGCAGCACCGTACCGGCCCGCCGGGTCTGATAGGGCTCGATGTCCCGGAGGAATGCGTCGAACTGAGGATCGCCGACGCCCTCGCCCAGGAGGGCGTAGTGGGCGTCGAGCTGGTCGAGAGCGTGGGCCACCTCATCGCTGATGAGCCACTTCTCATCCCACGGCATGGACGGCAACCTTCCTGATCGTCGAGTACCCGCGAGCCTGCACACGGGAGTACGCCGGTACTGGTGCTGCGTGGTGTACACGGTGCGCCCCGGGCTCGGAGGGCCCAGGAGCGAGGGTTTGGCTGGGGAGTGGCTACTGGTCCGCCGCCATGGACGGTCCCCGCCGTGACCGGCCCACGGCCGCGGCGCATTCGGGTCAGTGCGCGTGCGCCTGCCGGGTGCCGCGGTAAGCGATGACCACGAGCGTGATCACGGCCAGCGTGGCGGCGCCGATGAGAATGGTGGGCGGCGAAAAGACCCCGGTGCACAGGGTGATCACGTACGGGGCGAGGAAACCCAGGTATGCCAGCGTCCAGAAGTACGAGGTCAGCCGCGCCAGCCGGTGCGCCGGTGCAAGGGCGGCGACCTCGGTGAGGCCATAGGCGACGCACAGGCCGTAGCCCGCGCCGAGCACCATCGATGCGATCAGGGCGACCACGGGCTGGGCCTGCGCCGCGGCGAGCGCGGCGATCAGCATCCCGAGGGCGACGGCCGCCAGTCCGATGGCGCCGGTAGCGATGCGGTGCCGGGCGGCCAGAGAACGTGCGAAGGGCGCCACGACGATGCCGGCGCCGGGGGTGACAGCTGTGATCACACCGGCGTAAACGGTCTGCCAGCCTTCGAGGTCGGCGTCGACCAGGCCGGGCAGCGTAGCGAAGGCCACTGCCGGGGCGATGAATACCCACGGAGCCACAGGGGCGACCAGCCTGCGGAACTCGGCCGTCGAGGCGCGCTGCTCCCGCCGTCCGCCGGGCACGGGAGCCGCTGAGGCCTTTTCAGGGTGAGCCGGCGAGGATTCCGGGGCGCGGACGGCGCAGAGCGCCGCGACGGCGGAGAGGATCAGGTGCGGGATATAGGCGGTGACCATGGGGTGCGGCGCCCACTGGGCGATGAGGGAGGCGGCCAGACCGCCGGTCGCGAAGCCGGCGGACAGAAACAGTCCGGAACGACGGGCCGCCACCCCTGGGTTGGGGGCGGTGCCGTGCGGTGGCGAAGACAGTTCCTTGATCCACGCGCTGCCTGCCGACAGCAGGGCACCCGCACCGATCCCGGTCAGGAAACGCCCGGGCCACAAGAAGGCGGAGGCTGCCGGGCCGATCATCAGCAGACAGGTGGCCAGAGCCGACGTGCCCAGCGCGAGAAAGACGATGGGCCGACGGCCCCGCTGGTCGGCGAGCGGCCCGCCCAGCAGCAGGCCGGGGATGAGCCCCAGCACATAAATGCCGAACAGAGCGGTCGTGCTGGCCGTGGTCAGACCCAGCTCACTGCGGTAGGAACCCAACAGGGCGGAGAACTGGTTGGCACTCCAGCCGGAGGCCGTCATCACCCAGCCGGCGCTCAGCCAGTACCGGGGTGGGGGCGAGGGTGTGCCCGAGCCCATCGGCGGGGGGTAAGTGGACGCAGGTGTACTGGTCGGGGCGGCGTGCTTGCTCATGCCGACCGTTGTACGGGCCGGGCGGTGCCCGGCGCTGCCCCCGTTCAGGAATCCTGAATGCCTTCGTGACCGGGCGCAGAGCGGTCGTATCGTGGCCCGTATGGATCTGCGGAAGCTGTCCTCCTTTCTGGCGGTGGTCGAGGAGGAACACTACGGGCGGGCCGCCGTCCGGCTCTTTCTGTCTCCGGCCGCCGTCACGCTGCACGTACAGCAGCTGGAGCGGGAGTTCGGTACTCGGCTGCTGGACCGCGGCAACGGCCCTGTCGTGCCGACCGTCGCCGGACGCAGACTCGCCTCCCATGCCCGCTCCCTGCTCGCCGCGGCGAATGCGGCCGTCGAGGACGTGACCGAGGCCGCCCTCGCTCCGCCGGCGGCCGCCTGCACCTTACGGGTGGGCATCATGGGCCACGGCTCGGCCGAGGTCACCCCGGCCGCCGTCAACGCCTTCCGCCGCGCTCGCCCCGAAGTGCCCCTGGAACTCGTCCAGTTGAACTTCACCGAGCACATCAGTGCGCTGCGCGAAGACCGCGTGGACGTGGCCTTCGTCCGCCCCGCTTTCGAAGCCGAGGGCCTAGAGGTGGACATCCTCACCGCCGAACAGCGGATCGTGGCGGTCCCGGCCCGTTCTCACCTCGCGGACGCCGCCGCAACCGGTGTCCACCTGGCCGACGTGATCGACCTGCCCTACCTGCAGCTGCCCCAGCACACGCCTCGCAACTTCACCGACTACCTGTACTTCGAATCCGGCGAGCACCGTGCCCCCGATTACGCCCTCACCCCTCAGGACATCCTCACGAGTGTGGCGGCGGGCCGTGGTGCCGGCTCCGGCCTCAAATCCTTCGCGCGCTACTACCCCTGGCCCGGCACACGGTACGTACCGGTGCTGGACGCGCCTCGTGCACACAGCGTCCTCGCCACCCGCACCACCGACACCAATCCCGAAGTACGCATCTTCCGTGCCCTGACGGTGGCCCTGGCACGCGAGATGAGCATCACCGGGGAACACCGGCACCGGCCGGAGAGCTCGCCTTCCTGACCGGTGTCGCCGACAGACAACTGAGCCGGACGATCGATTGGCATGAGGACGCAGGAATGCGCATGCTGGGTCAGGGGCGCGCCGCGCGGCGGGCACCCCTGGCTCAACTACGCCTAGGGCGCCATGTCGTAGGTGACCCACTTCGTCTGCTGTGCCACGCGGTCGTATTTGCCGCGCGCGCGGTAGTTGTCATCCATCGTGATCCAACGCAAGACGCTCCAACCACGCTCAGCCGTGATCTCCCGCAGTCGAGTGAACAGCGCGTCTGCAGCACCGCTGCCCCGCAGCTCGGGAGCGACGAACAAGTCGTCGAGGAAACCCCCCGTCGTCGCAGTCAATGGGCGGGCGAACGGGCGGTAGTGAGCAAGACCCACCGGAACACCGTCCTCACCACGCACCAGGATGCAATTGACCTCATGCTCCGGGTTCATGATCCACGACCAGACGCATTCGGCGCGGGACTCCGGCATCTCCTTTTTGTAGAAGTCGGCATAGCCTTGATACAGCTTGCGCCAGTGCACATAGTCGCCCTCTGTCGCCGGGCTGACGCGCCACACCTGCTTGTTTTCGGTATTCTGCATCGTCTTCCTTTCGTTCGGCAGGGATTCCTCCGGCATGCAAGACCGCGAATCAGTGGTTTCAGGAAACCTGAATCCGGCCTGGGGTCGTGAAGAGCTTCTCGTGCCGATCGCCGAAGCGCTACGAGTGGTTACCCTCGCGAGGGTCGGACTCAGCCGACCTCCTCCAGGACTTGCTCGTCGCCGGCCGTCTCTTCCCCCTCGCCCGCCTCCAGTTGTTTGGCGAACTGATACCAGTCACGTGAAGCCGAGTAGGCGAGTTCCGTGACGGTGCATCTCCAACGTCTGGGTATCCACTTGACGAGCCGCTGCCACTGCCGCTTGTCGACGTGCGCGGCGAACAGGCGCAACAGGAGCCTGCCCTCCGTGGACATGCGTAGCTGCGGATCGCGCATGAGGGTTTGCATCACCCTCTTCTGGTCCAGGCCCTGAACGGCAGCGCCCGTGCCACCGTCCGTCGCGGTGCGGACAGTCGGTGCGGCGTTCATCTCCGCCTCGCGTTGGCGGGGAGGAACCGGGTCTTCGTTACGCTGAAGACGCTGACGCACGTCGCGCACGGTGCCGGGCGAGACACCGGCCGCCACGGCGATCTCCCGCAGTGAGGCGTCGGGGTTCTCCATGAGGAGCGTGCTCGCCAGTCTGCGCCCCTCCGCGCTGTTGACCGGACGGGCCTTGCCGTCCCGTCCGATTCGGCTGTGCAACTGCGGAAGGTGCTCAGTTGCCGACCGCCGCCGAATCGCAGCGACAGTCTTGGCTGCCAGCCCGGTCGCGGTGGCAACGGCGCGATCAGACCACTCCGGATGCGACTTGACGATCCGTTCTGCCGCCGCGGTGCGGTCGGACAGAGTCAGCGGCAAGCCATGCTGCACATTGCGCTCAACAGCAAGCACGAAGGCATCCTTCTCGTCTCCGTCGAAGAACCTGACATCGATTTCATCCCGCCCCTGCAAGATCGCAGCGCGCAATCGATGCATTCCGTCGATGATTCTCATGGACGAGCGATGCACGATGATCGGGGGAAACGAAGTCTCGGACCGGGCAAGCGTCTGAGCGTGCTCCATATTTTCCCCAGCCAGGCGGGCCGAGTCTGCCGTGGCCAGCGAAGCGACGGATACGCTTTCCACATGCGGATCCAATAAACCGCACTTGCCAGAAGTTCTCATGGATGACGTTTCCACAGTGACGCAACCTTCCTGCCGAAGCACTCGACCTCAATGCTTACGGAGGCGCCGGGGAGTTCCATGCCCCCGTCGGAAGCTCTGGCATTGCAGTTGAGTACCCCCCGTTCGGCTCGCGACGGGCCGCGGCTCAGGCATCCGGCGAGTACCGGCGCATCGCATGGCCACCACAATGGTTGTGAGATCGTCGTTCGCACTGCCCCTCGCTCAGTACGGTTTCGCTGTCTCTTGGCATGCCTGGATCGAGTACGGGATCGGCCGATGGCACCGATTCAGTACATACGAGTTGTCATGCTCCGCCACCCGCTTGGCTAGCGGCTACTTCGATACGCGACGCCGGCCTTGAAGACCGTGCGCGTAGCAGGGCCCGCTTCGAACAGCCCATGCGGCCATGCCAGTTGTCACTGACGCTATCGCCACCTCGACACGATCGTCAACTGGCGTTACTCTCTTCGCTCTCGGACTCGCCTGGTCCGCACACGCCCGTTGACAGCCAACAATGAAAGGCCGAGGTATCAAGTGGGAGAGGTTCCGCCCAGCCGGCTTGCCGACCGCTTGAACCGCCTCTTTGAGACGATTCACCCGCGTGGACGCGGTCCGTACAGCAACGAAGAGGTCGCCAGAGCCATCCGCGCTCAAGGTGGCGACATCTCCAAGCAGTACATCGCCTACCTGCGCAAGGGGCAACGAGACAACCCGCGTATGCATCACTTGGAGGCACTCGCACGGTTTTTCGGAGTGAAGGCCGCCTACTTCTTCGACGACGAGACCGCCACCGAGGTCGATGCGAGACTCAACCAGCTCACGGCCCTGCGAGACGCGGGCGTCCATGCCGATGATCTGCTGGCGCTCAAGGATGCGGGGGTCACCGAGGTGGCGACGCGAGCCGCCGGGCTATCGCCGAAGGGGCTGAATTTCGCCTCACTGCTGCTCGACCAGCTCCGCGAGATGGAAGGGCTCCCGCCCAAGCCCCCCGGCAATCAATGACGCATGTGCTGGTCGATGTCGACCGCGCCGGGGTGAACCTTGCCGACAATCTCATACGGGAGGGCACCTACCTCACCGATGTCAGGCCGCCCTGCGTATTGGGCACTCCTGCATCCTGCGCCGCAGTCCTGCCGGAACCCCTCGGCGCACGGAGCACGGCGTCACTCGCGCTGCCGCGCGGCAAGGGTCTTTTGGGGCCCGGGCCTCTCGCCCGGAGCTGAGGAGGAAAAGGCGTGCGCGACGCGTTCCAGCCAGGCCAGCTCAGTGACCAGGTCGGTGGAGCAAGGGCTGCTGCTCCCCTCGGTCCCTGGATGTGCGCCCGGCGCTCCTTGTGCCTTCTGGCGCACTCCCAGTCTGATCGCCACAGCCTCCCGGGTCACCTGCAGCTCCTCCTCGTCGACGCCGGCCGCCTGGGCTTCCCGCGCCATGGCATCGAGCAGGGCCGCATCCACGTAGGGCCGCAAAGCACGCTGTCCGTCCCTGATCTCGATGATCAAACGGTAGAGGTGCATCTGAAGGTCGGGGACAAACCAGGGTGGGCGAGACGAGCGCCTCGGAAACAGGGCAATGCCAGGAGTGGCCTGATAGAGCGCGAACCAAAGTGGGTAGAGCCGGCGCACGGACTGGTACTGCCGGACCCGGGCCAGCAAACGCTGCCCCCATCCCGGGAAGGTACCGCCGATGACAAGGACCAAGGAGCCGCCGATGGCGCAGATCGGCGCGCCGAGGACGGCTGCCGCGTCGAGGCGGTCCGTGTCGAACCAGCGGCCGACCACACCCAGCAGCTTGCCGAGGGGATAGCCGGCCACAACGATGGATCCCAGCGCGGTCAGTCGCAGCGACCGGCGCAACCACGGGCGGCTGATGGCGTGCGACGACGGCCATGTCAGCCGGGCAATGTTGGCCAGATTGATGATGTAGGTGGCCAAGTAGACCGCTATGTACGCGTCAGCGTGATGGACGCGCGCGAAATGCACCTCGAAGTCGACGGGGTGTTCCCCGTGCAACGGGCAGCCGAGAAACAGCACGATCATGGCCATGAGGGCCGTACAGAAAAAGCCCCATACCCAGGGCGCCTTGCGGCGGGCCTCGGCAGGATCATGGAACCAGCCCAGCAGCATCAGCTGGGTACTCAGTGCGCTGAGCACGATGCATCCATTGCTCAGCAGCGCACTCAGGTTGGCGATACCCGTGAGGTGGTCGATGCGGACGTACAGCCACGGGGTGAGCCAGACCCACGCCAGTGCTGTGCACAGCCGAGCCGCGCACAGCGCCTTGAGCGCTGCGTTGCCGGGGTCCTGCCGAAGGTCTCGCAGCTTGTAGCCGAGGGCCAGGAAACTGGCCACCGCACAGACCGGATGCGCGATGTCGAAGGCAGCAGCGACCCCGGGGATCACGCAGCACCTTGCCGGCGGTGGTGCAAGGACCGCTCCAGCCGGCCAACGAGTTCCATCATGTCCGGGGGAACCGTCGGCGGCCGGGGCGACCACTGGCTGGCCCGGCGCAAAACTTGCGTAGCGAAGTACTCGGCTGCCCATTCCTCTGCGTCGGCGTACTGACTGCGGCCGAACATGTGCTGGATCAGCAGAGGGTCGAGGTCGTCAGGCAGCGTGTGATGCGTCTGCGGGATCGGCAACCGGCTGGAGCTTGCCTTGTGATCCCATAACAGGTGCCCTAACTCGTGGGCGATGACGTGTGATTGGTGCATCGCCGTCGTGTCCGCCTCATAGAAGATGTAGTCGGCCTCGAGTGTGGAGACGAGCAGTCCGACCGGGCTCTCGGCAGGCAGGGCAAGCGGCGCCAGTCGGATCGGGCGCCCGCGGCTCGCCCCCAGCCGTTGGCACAACACACCGATGTCGAAGGGATCCGGAAGATCGATGCTCCGTATGAGCGCCTCGCATTGACGACGCAGCCTCCTACGCCTGATCAGGCCCACCCCCTCCATGGTCCGTCACCGCGCAACCGCGCCAGTGAACAACGTGCATACGTGGGTGCCCGTCTTCATCTGGACGCCCGGACTCGACTTCACATGGACCGCATACGCCGCGTCGCCCGTCGCCGGTATCGGCAGGAGGAGCAGCGCACGGCAACTCGCACCTCCCCACTCGCAGGAACCTGCGGAGGCGGTGCCGCCGGCCTTCACCACCCCGCGCGGCGCTGGCCGGCATCACGGGGAACCCCCTCCCCTTTCGCACTTGAGTCAATGACTGTAGTACCTCCGCGCGGAGGGTAGATCACTTTTCGGCGCGGCCTGCCAGGACCACCCCCGTAGACAGACTTGGTCAGCGAATCGGGAGGACCACTAAAGTGGTTGTCTCCTGCATGCGACCGTGAGAGGAGCGTGATGCGATGGAGACCGAGGACCGCGAGCCGGTCAGCCTGGCCGAAAAGCTGGATCGTCTGTTCAGCGTCCGCAGTCGTGAGCGGGGCCGACCGCTCTCCGTCAACGAGGTTGCCACGGCGCTCAACATCAAGGCCGGGAAGCCGGTGATCTCGGGCAACTACATCTGGCACTTACGCAGAGGGAAACGGGACAATCCAACCAAGCGTCACTTAGAGGCCCTGGCAGAGTACTTCTGCGTTCCGGCAGCCTACTTCCATGATCTCCAGGACACCCCCTCCAGCGCGGACGCCACCGCCCAGGAGGCCCAGCAGCAGGCGACCGCCCGCGAGAAGGACGGTCCCGCCGAGTACCGGATGACTCTGGCGGAGAAACTGGATCACCTGCTCAAGCTGCGCGCACGGCCGACCGAGGGCCGCACGCCACCTCACGAAGAGCTGGCAGGCAAGATCGCCGCACTGTCGGGAATTCCGTTCTCCGGCGCGTATCTCTCCCAGCTGCACTCCGGGAAGTGTACAAACCCGACCCTGCATCATCTCTCCGCTCTGGCAGCGTACTTCGAGGTGCCAGTGGCGTATTTCACCGACGATGATGTGGCTCGAAAAGTGATGGATGACGACCTCTCGGCCAGCCGGGACCTGGACAGGTCCATGGCCGAGGCGGGAGTGAGCGCGGTGTATCTGCGGGGCGATCTCGCGGCCTTGTCCCCGGAAGGGAAGCGGATGGCCGCAGACATGATCCGGCAAATCCGTGAACTGGAGCGGGGCGCGCATCAGTCACCGCCACCGCAGCAGACCTGAGCCGAGGTGGTGATGCGATGCGACGCAGCTACCGGATCATGTGTCCCACTGTCCCGACGAGCCCAGGAGTACCGCACCTGATGCGCTGGAGGCGCCTGCGCCGCCGATGCCGGCAAGTGATCGGCAACCTGTCCCTGCCCGAGCCCTTTTCCGTCCAGGAGCTCTGCACCCACCTCGCACAGGAGCGGGGCCGTCCGCTGCACCTTCTCCCGCTGCCGACACCGACAGTTCCCGGCACGCCGTCGGGCATGTGGCTCACCGCCGAGTACGGCGATTACATCTTCTTTGACGAGCAGACCAGCCCCCTGCACCAAGAACACATCATCGTGCACGAGATCGGGCACATGGTCTGCGACCACCGATCGGCAAGCGATGACCAGCGGCTCTACCGGCACATCGATCTTGCGGATCCGCATTCCATCCGGCAGGCCCTGCCTCGCCTGCACTACTCCGATGAGCAGGAACGGGAGGCCGAGATGATCGCCAGCCTCATCCTGGAAGCCATCGGCCGGGTCCCCGCCCCGACGCCGATGTCCGGGCTCCTGGGCGGGCTGGAGTCCGCCATGGGGCTACGGGGAGCCCGGCCTGCGGGAACGTCATGCCTTCGTGGATAGAGACGGCAGGCATCACCGCACTGTGGGTGGTGGCGATCGTGCGGGTCCCCCAGGGCATCCGCAACCGGGAGCAGCGTCCCTTGTGGTTCGCGCTCATCATGATCGCGCTCGCGATGTCGATGCATCTCACCCCGGTCACCGCTGTGTTGGCGCACATGGTCCCCGGCGCACATTGGGTCGACCTGACCACGCACCTGTTCAGCATCATCGACGCCGCCGCCGTGCTGTGGTTCATCCTTCATGCGGCGGAACGGCACCGTCCCGCCACCGTGGTGTTCGGTGCCGCCTTCGCGGTCATGACCGCACTGGTGCTCCTGGACATGGGTGCGCCCCCGCACACCCGGAACCAGATCGCCCCCTCAACTGCGACACCGAGTGTCCCGGACTCCTACTGGTGGATCTTTTTCGCCTTCCACCTGGCTGCGGACACCAGCTGCGGCCTGGTGTGCTGGAGCCAGGGCCGACGCGGCGCGCCCCGGCTGCTGCGCTACGGGCTACGGCTGTTCGGCACCGGCTTCCTCCTGGCCTCACTGCTGTGGATCCTCAAGCTCGCGTACCTGCATGCGCGCTCGGCCGCCTGCGCCTCGTTGTTCTCGCCCGTTACCGGCGTCGAAGCGCTGTTCCTGGCGGCCGGAGCCGCGCTCCCCGTCCTCACCCGGATCAGGACCCGTCGACAGCACCAGAAGGCGTTCCGCGACCTCGCACCACTGTGGCGGGACCTCACCGCCGCCGCCCCGGACGTGATATTCGGGCCGGGCAACCGGCTGCACTCCGCGGTCACCCCTCTCCAACTGCGCTTGTACCGGCGTGTCATTGAGATTCGGGACGCGATGATCGCGCTGCGGAGCTATGTCACCCCCGCCGCCCTCGACCTGGCCCACCAGCACGTTCCCCGGTACGCCGCTTCCGGGCACTCAGCCGAGGCCCATATCACCGCCTGCTGGCTCACCGCCGCCCTGCATGCCCGGCAAGGAGGACGCACACCAGAACCCCAGTCAGCCAACCTGGCCGGCCCCGGCGCCCAAGACCTCACGGCGGAGATCAACCACCTTCTCCAGGTCGCAGCCGCCTACCGGTCACCCACCGTCCAGGCCTACAAGGCATCGCTCCTCGAAACGGCCTAGCGCGAGAACAAGCAGGACAAAGAAAGACGAGAGGAAGCCCACCGTGCTCATCGCCTTCGCCCTGACCCCCATGGGCGTGGAAGAAACCGTCGCGGATTACATCGCCGACGCGGTGAAGATCATCCGCGAATCCGGCCTCCCGAACCGCTCCGACTCCATGTACACCATGATCGAAGGCGAATGGGACGAAGTGATGGCGGTCGTCAAGGGTGCCACCGAGGCCGTCGCCGCCAAAGCACCCCGCGTTCAGCTCGTCGTCAAAGCCGATATCTGGCCGGGTATGGCCCACCCTCTCGACGGTAAGATCGAACTTCTTGAGCAACGCATCACGGATACCACGCCCTCCGCATAGCGACAGCTGCTGGGAGTGAGTCCTCGCGGCCGGCACCCTCCCGCCAGCCCCTCACAGCGCCCCCCTCACAGCCCCACGATCCCGTTCCACTCCTTGGCGAACTCGGTCCGCTCCTTGGAGGTGATGTCGCGGGCGATCGCCAGCCGCTTGCGCATCGCGTCGTCGGGGAAGATCAGCGGGTCCTCGGCGAGCGCGGCGCGCTCCTTGTCCTTGGAGGAGGCGAGGACGTCCCGTGCGGCCGGTACGGGGCAGACGTAGTTGACCCAGGCGGCCAGGTCCGCGGCCACCTCCGGGCGGTAGTAGTAGTCGATCAGCCGCTCGGCGTTGCGCTTGTGCTCGGCACGGTTGGGGATCAGCAGGCTCTCCGCCCACAGCTCCGCGCCCTCCTCCGGCACCACGAACTCGATGTCGGGGTTGTCCGCCTGGAGCTGGATCACATCGCCCGAGTAGGCCTGCGCGGCGAGCACATCGCCGGAGTCCAGGTCCTTGATGTAGTCGTTGCCGGTGAACCGCCGGATGTGGCCCTTGTGCACGAGCCGGCGGACCTGGTCGGTCATCCGGTGGAAGTCGTCGGCGGTCCAGCGGGTGATGTCCACCCCGTTGCCCTGCATGAGCAGGGCGAAGGATTCATCGAGCCCGGAGAGCAGGGTGACCCGGCCGCGCAGGTCGTCCTTCCACAGGTCGGCGGTGTGCCGGATCTCCCGGCCGAGCTTCTTGCGGTGGTAGGCGATGCCGGTGATCCCGGACTGCCAGGGCACCGAGTGCCGGCGGCCGGGGTCGAAGTGCGGTCGGCGCAGCAGCGGATCGAGATGCCGGGTGACGTGCGGCTGGGCGGCGCGGTCCATCTCCTGCACCCAGCCCAGCCGGACGAACCGGGCGCACATCCAGTCGCTCATGACGATCAGGTCGCGGCCGGTGCGCTGGTGGTTCATCAGCGCCGGGCTGATCTTGCCGAAGAACTCGTCGTTGTCGTTGATCTCCTCGGTGTACGTGACGGAGATCCCGGTGCGCCGCTCGAACGCGTCCAGGGTGGGCCGGCGCTGCTCGTCGCGGTCGTCGACGTCGATGTAGAGCGGCCAGTTGGCGAAGGTGAGCCTGTGGTCCCGTGCCGAGCGGTCCGGACCTCCGCGGTCCGCCGCCTCGACGTAGGCCGGCGGCACGCCACATCCGGTCAGGGCGGCCAGCGCCCCCGTCACACCCAGTCCGCCGGTACCCCGGAGCAGCGCCCGCCGCGAAAGATCAGCCATGGCGTGCACTCTCACGCGTCGCGGGCGGAGGCGGCAAGCGACAGAGCGTCAGTTGCCGGGCCTCCGCCCGCGACGGTGTGCCGAGCGGTCGTGCCGCCCGACGGTGGTGTGTGCCGGCCGGCTCAGCCGTCCAGCGAGGTCATCACGTGCTTGATCCGGGTGTAGTCGTCGAAGCCGTAGGCCGACAGGTCCTTGCCGTAGCCGGACTTCTTGAAGCCGCCGTGCGGCATCTCGGCGACCAGCGGGATGTGGGTGTTGATCCACACACAGCCGAAGTCGAGACTGCGGGACATCCGCATGGCGCGGGCGTGGTCCTTGGTCCACACCGAGGAGGCCAGCGCGTACTCGACGCCGTTGGCCCACTCCACGGCCTGCTTCTCGTCGCTGAACGACTGGACGGTGATGACCGGGCCGAAGACCTCGTGCTGGACGATCTCGTCGTCCTGCTTGAGGCCGGAGACCACGGTCGGGGCGAAGAAGTAGCCCTTCTCGCCGACCTGTTCGCCGCCCGCCTCGATCTTGGCGTGGGCGGGCAGCCGCTCGATGAAGCCCTTGACCTGCTTGAGCTGGTTGGCGTTGTTCAGCGGGCCGTAGAGCACGTCCTCGTCGTCGACCGCGCCGGTCTTGGTCTCCGAGGCGGCCTTGGCCAGTGCGGCGACGAACTCGTCGTGGATGGACTCGTGGACGAGCACGCGGGTGGCGGCCGTACAGTCCTGGCCGGCGTTGAAGTAGCCGGCGACGGAGATGTCCTCGACGGCCTTGGGGATGTCGGTGTCCTCGAAGACCACGACCGGCGCCTTGCCGCCCAGTTCCAGGTGGACCCGCTTGAGGTCCTTGGACGCGGACTCGGCGACCTGCATACCGGCGCGCACCGAGCCGGTAATCGAAGCCATCGCCGGGACCTTGTGCTCGACCATCAGCCGACCGGTCTCGCGGTCACCGCAGATGACGTTGAACACGCCGCGGGAGTGGCCCAGTTCGTCCAGCACGCTGCCGATGATGTCGGCGATCAGCACCGTCGAGGCGGGGGTGGTGTCGGAGGGCTTGATGACGACGGTGTTGCCCGCGGCCAGCGCCGGGGCGAACTTCCACACGGCCATCATCATCGGGTAGTTCCACGGCGCGACCTGGGCGCAGACGCCGACCGGCTCGCGGCGGATGATCGAGGTGAAGCCGTCCATGTACTCGCCGGCCGAGCGGCCTTCGAGCATCCGGGCGGCACCCGCGAAGAAGCGGATCTGATCCACCATCGGCGGGATTTCCTCGGACCGTACGAGCGCGACCGGCTTGCCGCAGTTCTCCGACTCGGCGGCGATCAGTTCCTCCGCCCGCTCCTCGAAGCGGTCGGCGATCTTCAGCAGGACCTTCTGGCGCTCGGCCGGGATCAGGTCGCGCCAGGCGGGGAAGGCGGCCTCGGCGGCGGCCATCGCCGCGTCCACGTCGGCGGCGCCCGAGAGCGGGGCGGTGGCGTACGGCTCACCCGTCGCGGGGTTGACCACCTCCGTGGTCCGCCCGTCGGCGGCGTCCCGGAACTCCCCGTCGATGTAGTTGCGCAGACGACGCAGTGCGGTGGTCACTGTGCGCCCCCTTCAGTCAGAAGTCTGGTGGTTTGGCTCTCCCACCCTAGCCATGGAACCCACGCTTTCAACACACCCGCCACTCAGGAACAACGGAATCAGTGCATTTTCGATCGCCACACGACTAATTTCATCGGTTTGGGGTTGCAAGACCGACGAGGCTCGTGCACAGTGAACGACGTGGCGCCTTCCCGTAACAGTCCTGACAGATCCGGCACTCCGTCGATCGATTCCGTCTCCCTGGCGATCATCGAGCAGCTCCAGGAGGACGGCCGCCGTCCGTACGCCGCGATCGGCAAGGCCGTGGGCCTGTCGGAAGCGGCGGTGCGGCAGCGCGTACAGAAGCTGCTCGACCAAGGCGTGATGCAGATCGTCGCGGTCACCGACCCCCTCACGGTCGGTTTCCGGCGGCAGGCCATGGTCGGCATCAACGTCGAGGGTGACCTCGACCCCGTGGCCGACGCCCTGACGGTCATGGAAGAGGTCGAGTACGTCGTCATGACGGCAGGCTCCTTCGATCTCATCATCGAGATCGTCTGCGAGGACGACGATCACCTGCTGGAAATGATCAACAAGCGGATCCGCACGCTTCCCGGCGTCCGATCCACCGAGAGCTTCGTGTACCTCAAGCTCCGGAAGCAGACCTACACCTGGGGAACGAGATAGCAATGAGTCGCGACCTCTCCAAGACGGCTTACGACCACCTGTGGATGCACTTCACCCGCATGTCGTCGTACGAGAACGCCCCCGTGCCCACGATCGTGCGCGGCGAGGGCACCAACATCTACGACGACAAGGGCAAGCGCTACATCGACGGCCTCGCCGGCCTGTTCGTGGTCAACGCCGGCCACGGACGCGTCGAGCTCGCCGAGACCGCCTACAAGCAGGCGCAGGAGCTGGCCTTCTTCCCCGTGTGGTCCTACGCCCACCCCAAGGCCGTGGAGCTGGCCGAGCGGCTGGCCAACGAGGCGCCCGGCGACCTCAACAAGGTCTTCTTCACCACCGGCGGCGGCGAGGCGGTCGAGACCGCCTGGAAGCTGGCCAAGCAGTACTTCAAGCTCACCGGCAAGCCGATGAAGCACAAGGTGATATCCCGTGCCGTGGCCTACCACGGCACCCCGCAGGGCGCCCTGTCGATCACCGGTCTGCCGGGCCTCAAGGCCCCCTTCGAGCCGCTGGTCCCCGGCGCGCACAAGGTCCCCAACACCAACATCTACCGCGCCCCGATCCACGGCGACGACCCCGAGGCCTTCGGCCGCTGGGCCGCCGACCAGATCGAGCAGCAGATCCTCTTCGAGGGCCCGGAGACCGTCGCCGCGGTCTTCCTGGAGCCGGTGCAGAACGCCGGCGGCTGCTTCCCGCCGCCGCCCGGCTACTTCCAGCGGGTCCGCGAGATCTGCGACCGGTACGACGTGCTGCTCGTCTCCGACGAGGTCATCTGCGCCTTCGGCCGCCTCGGCACGACCTTCGCCTGTGACAAGTTCGGCTACGTCCCGGACATGATCACCTGCGCCAAGGGCATGACCTCGGGCTACTCCCCGATCGGCGCCTGCATCATCTCCGACCGCCTGGCCGAGCCGTTCTACAAGGGCGACAACACCTTCCTGCACGGCTACACCTTCGGCGGCCACCCGGTCTCCGCGGCGGTCGGCGTCGCCAACCTCGACATCTTCGAGCGCGAGGGCCTCAACCAGCACGTCCTCGACAACGAGGGCAACTTCCTGAGCACCCTCCACAAGCTGCACGACCTGCCGATCGTCGGCGACGTCCGCGGCAACGGCTTCTTCTACGGCATCGAACTCGTCAAGGACAAGACCACCAAGGAGTCCTTCAACGAGGAGGAGACCGAGCGCGTCCTGTACGGCTTCCTGTCCAAGGCGCTGTTCGACAACGGTCTCTACTGCCGCGCCGACGACCGTGGCGACCCGGTCATCCAGCTCGCCCCGCCGCTGGTCGCCGACCAGTCGGTCTTCGACGAGATCGAGCAGATCCTGCGCACGGTCCTCACCGAGGCCTGGGCCAAGCTCTGATCCCCCTCGGGCGTTCCGGCCCGCGTCTGCACAAGTGAACATCCAGCGGCCCAGATTCACTCACTTCAAGCCATACGAGTGAATCTGGGCCGTTGTGCTGCCAAGCGGCGAATACCGGGGGTCACCACTCCTTACCGTGCTTGTGACCGATACCCTCCGTGGTCGTTCACCCGGTCGGGGGAACGATTCGACGCCTACAACAAGAGGTGCGCAGATGGTGGCCCCGCCTGACAACGACGACGTTCTCTGGGCCCGCGGCCTGCACCACACCTACGGCGGCACCGCCGCCCTCGCGGGAGTCTCCGTCGGTGTCCGCGAGGGCGAGATCCTCGCCGTCACCGGCCCGCGCGGCAGCGGCAAGTCCACCCTCCTGAAATGTCTCTCCGGTCAACTCGTCCCGGCCGAGGGCGAGGTGTGGTTCAACAGCTCCCCCGTGCACACCCTCTCCTCCCCCAGCCGGGAGCGGCTGCGCCTGGACCGGTTCGGCTGGATCGACACCGAACCGCACCTCGTCGCCGAACTCACCGCCTGGGAGAACGCCGCCCTCCCCCTCCTGCTCCGTGGCACCGGCACCCGCTCCGCCAAGCACACCGCCCTCGAATGGCTGGACCGCCTCGACGTCGGCATGTGCGCGAACCGCCGCCCCGCGCAGCTCGACCAGTCCCAGCGGCAGCGCATCGCCATCGCCCGCGCGCTCGCCACCACCCCCCAGGTGCTGTTCGCCGACGAGCCGACCGCGCCGCTGCACCGCGCCGACGGCACCCAGGTGCTGCGCACCCTCACCACCGCGGCCCGCTCGCACCAGATCACCGTGGTCCTGGCGACCCATGACCCCGATGTCGCCACGCTCGCCGACCGGTCCCTGGCGCTCCTCGACGGCCACCAGTCGCACGGGGCGCCCGCCACCACCGGCTCCGACGACGAGGAAAGCAGGGCAGCGTGCTCGCTCTCCGTCTAGCCCGCGGCTCGCACCCCCTCGTCCAGCTGCGCCGGCTCTCCGTCACCGCCGCGGCGGCCGGCACCGGCTTCCTTCTGCTCTCCACCGTCGGCCATGCGGCCGGCCACCCGTCCGCGGCCGGCGAGTCCCTGGTGCGGCTGCTGTGGTGCGCGGCGCCGCTCGCCGCCACCGCCCAGTTCGCGGTGTCCACGGCCCGTACGGACCCCGCGGCCCGCCTCCAGCGCGGGATGACCGCCGCCGGTCTGGGACCGCTCCGCCTCACCCTGCTCGCCACCGCCTCCACCGCGCTGACCTGCTTCCTCGGTGTCCTGCTGGCCCTGCTCGCCTTCCTCCGGCTCCGCGGCGACCTCGGCTGGCCGGGTTACCCCGGCCGCCCGGACGGCCTCGGGATCGACGCCGACCTGCTCGGCGCCGGCCACCCCGTGCCGCTGGCCGGCGCCCTGCTGCTGCTGGCGACCGTGCCGCTGACCGCCGCGGTCGCGACCGCGGTCGCCCTGCGCCCCCGCACCGAGCCCGGCGCCCCCGAGGCCGAGGCCCGCCCCCGCACCGCGCCGCCCTCCGGCCTCCCGTGGGGCATCGCGCTGGCCGCGGCCGGCCTGGCGATCGAGGCGTACACCAGCCGCGGCGCCCATGCCCCCGGCGGACTGCTGCCGCTGCCCGGCCGGCTGGTCGGCAGCCCCCCGGGCGTACTCGCCGGCTGGGCGCTGTCGACCCTCGGCCTCGTGCTGGCGGGCCCCGGGCTGGTGCATCTGTGCGGCCGGCTGCTCTGCGCCGGCCGGCCCGGCGCCCTGCGTCTGCTGTCCGGACGAGTCCTCCAGGAGGAGTCGCACCGCCTCGGCCGCCCGCTCGGGGTGCTGTGTGCGGTGGCCTCCGCCGCGTACGCCGCGGTGAAGGTGTACGAGGCCTCGCCCGCCAGCCCGTTCGGACCGCTCACCGCCGTCGGCGCGGCCGTCGTGCTCGCCTGTGTCACCGCCAGCGCGCTGACCGCCGCGGTGGAATCGCGCTCGGCCCGCGCCCACACCACGGCGGCCCTGCGCCGCCTGGGCGCGTCCGCCTCCGTGCTGCACCGCGCCGCGGCCCTGCGCTTCCTGGCGCTGGTCCTCGTCCTCGCCCCGCTGACCTGGACCGTCGCGGAGATGGCAACGTTGCCGCTGGTGCGTTGAGGGTCCGGGGCCGGGGGCGGTCCGGAGCGGCGGCGGCGCGGTCCTAACATGACGGACGTGCTGTCGAATTCACCGCCACCGGCGTCCCGCCCCGCCCGCGCCCACAACGACCACCACGAGAGCGACGACCGGGAGATCGAGTCCCTGGAGGAGTTCGACCGCGTCGTCGCCTCCGGCGGCCTCGCCGGACACCGGGTCCAGTCGGTCGATCTGACGGACCGTACCTTCGCGCTGCTCGGCGCGGACACCACAGAATCGGTTTTCCTCGGCTGTGCCATGGAACCGGACGCCGCCGCCAAGGTGCGCGCCGGCGGCGCGCTGGTCTTCCCTCCGGTCCCGGGCCTGCCCTTCGATCCCTACCGGGGCGGTCTGTACGGCCCGGACGAGCTCTTCGAGGGGCTGGCCGACGACGGCTTCGACGCCACCCCGGACGCCCGCACCTACCGCTGGTACCAGGAGACGAAGTCGGACGGCGACATCTTCGCCTCCATGCTGCGCAGCATCCACGACGACGCGGTGTCCGACGCCCTGGACGAACACCTCGACGGCGCCCGGGTGGTGGGCATCATGGGCGGCCACGCCCTGGAGCGCGGCACCGCGGCCTACGCGGGCGCGGCCCGGCTCGGCCGCCGGCTCACCCGCGACGGGCTGACCGTCGCGACCGGCGGCGGCCCCGGCGCGATGGAGGCGGCGAACCTCGGGGCGTACGCCGCGCCCTTCGAGGACGGGATGCTCGACGCGGCGCTGGAACTCCTCGCCAAGACACCGCACTTCACCCCGTCCGTCACCGACTGGGCGCGGGCCGCCTTCGAGATACGGCAGGGGTGGCCCGGCGGTGGCGTCTCGGCCGGCATCCCCACCTGGTTCTACGGCCACGAGCCGCCGAACGCCTTCGCGTCCCACATAGCGAAGTACTTCGTCAACGCGGTGCGCGAGGACGGCCTGCTGGCGCGCTCCAACGCCGGTGTCGTGTTCCTGCCGGGCGCGGCCGGGACCGTACAGGAGATCTTCGACAACGCGACCCCGAACTACTACGGGTCGCGGGGCGAGCCGACCCCGATGGTGCTGGTGGACCGCGTGCACTGGACCGAGAAGCTCCCCGCCTGGCCGCTGCTCCAGGCGCTCGCCGCGGAGCGGCCCATGGCGGCCCGGATCGCGCTGGTCGACTCGGTGGACGAGGCCCCGGACGCGCTGGCCCGCCTCCGCACGCAGGCACCGGCCTGACCGGACGGCCGCCCGCCGCTTCCCGGCGCTGAGGAGCCGCGTCGCCGGTCCCATGGGCGCGCGACGCGACGGGTGTGCCACCGGAAGCAACTCCCGTCCGGAAATGCACGTCTGCCAGAAGGTAATGAACGCGTCATGCGGACAGCGGGCGAACGGAGCTCTTGGTGATCATCGGCCTTGTGACGGCCGTGGCGGCGTCGGCCTGCTACGGCACGGGATCGGTCCTGCAGGCGGTGGGCTCCCGTAAAGCCGCCCGCCAGGAGGCGGCCGAGTCCGCCGGCACCGGGGTCACCCAGCACGGCGGGCCCAGCCTGTCATCGACCGCGAAGGCGGCCGTGACCTGGGAGTTCATGGTGGGCACGGTGCTGGACTTCGTCGGTTTCGGGCTGGGCGCGCTGGCCGCCCGGATGCTGCCGCTGTTCCTCTCCCAGACCGTGATCAGCGCCAACCTGGTGATCACGGCCGTTCTGAGCATCCGGCTCCTGGGGCTGCGGCTCAACCGCGCCGAGTGGACCTCCATCGCGGTGGTCTGTTCGGCGCTGGTGCTGCTGGCCACCGCCGCGGGCGCGGAGGGCAGCGGCCACACCCCGATCGCCGCACACTGGTGGCTGCTCGTCGCCTCCGTGGTGCTCATCGGTGGCGGCACCCTGATCGTGCGGCTGCTCGGGGGGCGGGCCGCGATCCTGGCCGGTCTGCTCTCCGGCCTGGGCTTCGGTGCGCTCGGCGTCGGCGTACGGGTGCTGAACGGCGTGGACCCCTTCGATCTGCCGGCGCTGCTCGGCGACCCCGCCCTGTACGCGATCCTCGTCGCCGGTATCGGCGGCATGTATCTGCACACCGTCGCCCTGCAGATCGGCTCGGTGAACGGTGCCACGGCGGCGCTGGTGGTGGGCGAGACGGTGGTCCCCGGGATTCTCGGGGTGCTGTGGCTGGGTGACGCGTCCCGTCCGGGCTTCGCCTGGGTCGCCGTCCTCGGCTTCGTGGTGGCGGTGGCCGGGGCGGTCGCGGTCGCCTGGTTCGGCGAGCCGGAACCGGAGCCGGGCGCCCCGCGGGCCGGGGCCACGGAGGCCGGGGCGACGGAGGCCGGCGAGCTGCCCGCGGAGGCCGCGGCCCGCTGAGGCGTCGTCAGCCCTCCGGGCCGGAGGCGTCCAGCACCACCACGTCCTGCGCCTGGAAGGCGATGCCCACCCGCTCGCCCACTTCGGGCGCGTCCCGCAGTGCGCAGGCCGCCTCCATCTGCGGTCCGGCGGCCGGCCGGAGCAGCAGCGCGACATGGGTGCCGCGGAAGGTGCGGGATGCGACCGTGCAGGGCAGGCCGTCCGGGGCGGCCGTGAGCCGGACCCCGGCCGGGCGGACCAGCAGCCGGCAGGGCCCGTCCGGGGTGGCCGCGGGCACCGGCACCTTCCCCCAGGGGGTGGCGGCGGCGTCCCCCTGCACCGTCGCCCCGACCACGTTGTCGAAGCCGAGGAAACGGGCGACGAACTCGGTGGCGGGCTGCTGCCAGACCTCCAGCGGGGTGCCGGACTGCGCGACCCGGCCGTCCTGCATCACCACCACCCGGTCCGCGAGCGCGAAGGCCTCGCCCTGGTCGTGCGTGACGGCCAGTACGGTCGTGCCCAACTCGTGGAAGAGCCGCCGGAGTTCGGCCACCAGCCGTTCGCGCAGCCCGCGGTCGAGCTGGCCGAGGGGCTCGTCCAGCATCAGCAGCCGGGGGCGCGGGGCCAGGGCGCGGGCCAGGGCGACCCGCTGCTGTTCGCCGCCGGACAGAGACGCCACGGCGCGCCGCTCGGCGCCCGGCAGCCCGACGAGGTCCAGCAGTTCGGCGACCGTACGCTCCCGGTCGCTCCGCGGGGCGCGCCGCATCCGCAGCCCGAAGGCGACGTTCCCCGCGACATCGCGCTGCGGGAAGAGCTGGTGGTCCTGGAACATCAGGCCGACCCCACGCCGGTGCGCCGGCACGCCCGACTGGTCCCGCCCCTCCAGCAACACCTGCCCCGCGTCGGCCTGTTGGAGCCCGGCGACGACGCGCAACAGCGTGGACTTGCCGCTGCCGCTGGGCCCCAGGACGCACACGATCTCCCGCGCGGCGACGTCCAGGTCGACCGCGTCCAGCGCGGGCCGCCCGCCGGCGCCGAAGCGGACGGTCACCCCGCCCAGCCGCAGCAGTTCCTGTGCCGTGCTCCCGGCCCGTGCCGTCATCTAGAACTCCCCGGATCGGTCGAGGGGGCGCAGGCGCTCCAGTATGAGCAGCGCGGCGGCGCACACCACCATCAGAAGGGTCGACAAGGCCATCGCCTGCCCGTAGTTGAGCTCCCCCGCACGTCCCAGCAGCCGGGCCACGGCCACCGGAAGGGTCGGCTGGTCCGGCCGCGCGATGAACACCGTCGCGCCGAACTCACCGAGCGACACGGCGAAGGCGAAGCCCGCGGCGATCAGCAGCGCACGCCGCACCATCGGCAGGTCGACCTCGCGCCACACCTGCCAGGGCGAGGCGCCGAGCACGGCGGCCGCCTCCCGCAGCCGCCCGTCGACCGCCCGCAGCACCGGCAGCATCGTCCGGACCACGAATGGCACCCCGACCAGGGCCTGGGCGAGCGGGACCAGCCACCACGAGGCACGCAGATCGAGCGGCGGCTCGTCGAGGGTGATCAGGAAGCCGAACCCCACGGTCACCGCCGAGACGCCCAGCGGCAGCATCAGCAGCGCGTCGAAGCCGCGGACGAACCGGCTGACCACGGGGGTCCGCCCGGACGGTCCGCGGCGCAGCCGGGGCAGGGCCAGGGCGGCGGCCGCCAGTCCGCCCACCACCAGGGCGATGGCGGTGGCCGCGGCCCCGTAGGCGAGGGAGTTCCACAGGGCGTCGAGGGGGGCGACGGCGAAGGTGCTGTCGGCGCGCGCGGCGGAGCGCAGCGAGGCGTAGAAGACCGTTCCGTAGCCGTCCGGCCCGGCGAACGACCGCTCCACGAGCACCAGCAGCGGCACGACGAGCAGGACGGCGATGACCGCGAGCGTCCCCCACAGCAGCGCCCACTGGCCGGGGCCGCGCGGCCGGCGGGCGGTGCGCGCCGCGTCCACCAGCCGCAGTGCGGACTCCCGGCGGCGCACGGTCCAGGCGTGCAGCGCCAGTACGCCCAGCACCGCGCCGAACTGGACCAGGGTGAGTACGGCGGCCGTCGGCAGATCCAGGTAGTCCGCGGTCTGCCGGTAGATCTCCACCTCCAGCGTCGAGAAGGTGGGGCCGCCGAGGATCTGCACCACCCCGAAGGAGGTGAAGGTGAACAGAAAGACCATCAGGGCGGCGGCCGCGACGGCCGGGCCCAGCGCGGGCAGCGTCACCCGCCGCCAGGCCTCGAACCGCCCGGCTCCCAGCACCCGCGCCGCCTCTTCCTGCCGCGGGTCGAGCTGCCCCCAGAGCCCGCCGACGGTCCGTACGACGACGGCGTAGTTGAAGAAGACATGTGCCAGCAGGATCGCCCACACCGAGGTGTCCAGCCGCACGCCCCACAGGTCGTCCAGCAGCCCGCCCCGCCCGAGGAGGGCGAGGAAGGCCGAGCCGACCACCACGGTGGGCAGCACGAACGGCACCGCCACGACCGCCCGCAGCAGCTGTTTGCCGGGGAAGTCGAAGCGCGCGAAGACATAGGCGCCGGGCACCGCGATCAGCAGCGTCAGCCCGGTGGAGGCCGCCGCCTGCCAGACGGTGAACCACAGCACCTGGGCGACATCCGGGTCGCTCAGCACGGCTCCGAACCGGCCGAGCTGCCACTGCCCGCCGTCCTTGAGCCCGCGTCCGACGATCGCCAGCACGGGATAGGCGAAGAACAGCGCGAAGAAGGCGCACGGCACCGCCATCAGGCCGAGCCGCACCGCCGTCCCCCGCGCGGGCCTGCCCCGCCGGGCCCCCGTGACCTCCGCGGGCGTTACTTCAGAACGAGCGAGGTCCACTGCTTGATCCACTGTTCACGGTTCTTGGTGATCGCCCCGGGCGCCAGCGTGTTGGGCTGGTCGATCGTCGTGCCGTACTTGGTGAACAGCTCGGGCACCTCGGCATCCTTGCGAGCCGGGTTGACGAACATCTGCAGCGGCACGTCCTCCTGGAACTGCTTGCTCAGCAGGAAGTCCAGCAGCGCCTTGCCGCCCTTCTCGTTCTTCGCACCCTTGAGCAGACCGCCGAACTCGATCTGCCGGAAGCAGGTGCCGGCCGCGACACCGGTCGGTGCCTCCTTGGGCGCGGGCTTCTTGCCGAGCACCTCGGCGGGCGGGCTGGAGGCGTAGGAGACCACCAGCGGCTTGTCGCCCTTGCCCTTGCCGGCCGCGGAGCCGGAGAAGCGGTCGTTGTAGGCCTGCTCCCAGCCGTCGACGACCTCGACGCCGTTGGCCTTGAGCTTCTTCCAGTAGCTCTGCCAGCCCTTCTCGCCGTACTTCGCGACGGTGGCGAGCTGGAAGGCGAGGCCCGGGGAGGAGGTGGCGGCGTTCTCCGTGACCAGCAGCCCCTTGTAGCGGGGTTCGAGGAGATCGTCGAAGGTCTTCGGCGGCGCGGTCTTGTGCCGGTCGAAGTAGCCGCGGTCGTAGTTGACGCAGATGTCGCCGTAGTCGAGCGGCGTCACCCGGTGCTCGCCCTTGTCGAGCTGCAGCTCCGCGGGGACCTTGTCCAGCCCCTTGGCCTCGTACGGGCTGAAGAGGCCCTCGTCCAGACCGCGTGAGAGCAGGGTGTTGTCGATGCCGAAGAGCACGTCGCCCTGGGGGTTGCCCTTGGACAGCACGGCCTGGTTCACGGCCTTGCCGGCGTCCCCGCCCCGCAGGGTCTTCACCTTGTAGCCGCTCTCCTTCTCGAAGGCGGCGAGGACGGACTTCGAGACCTGGAACGAGTCATGGCTGACGAGCGTGACGGTCTTGGCATCCGCGCCCGCGCCACCCTGGCCACCGCACGCGGCGAGCGCGGTCATGCCGACCGCGGCGGCGACGGCGGTCGCGGCGATCCTTCTGGTGGTGCTCACTGATTTCCTCCTGGCTGGCCAGGAAGAGACGCGGCCCTGCCCCGGGTCCGCGGCTCCGTCGTACGTGGACGTACCGGAAGCGGCCCGGGGCAGGGCGCAACAGCATGAGTGACGACCGAACTTCCTACCCGGAATGACCCGGGCGAGGTTCAAGGGTCTGCGGGCACCGTGTGACGACGACGCTTCCGCACTCTCAGCGCTGTGGCGCTCCCCTGTCGGAATGTGTATGTGTTCGACCACACCGTACCAGCGGGGCGGTCAGCGCTCCGAGGCCGCGAGCTGCCCGCAGGCGCCGTCGATCTCCTGGCCGCGGGTGTCGCGGACGGTCACCGGCACCCCGTGCGCCTCGATGGCCCGGACGAACGCCCGCTCGTCCTCGGGGCGCGAGGCGGTCCACTTCGAGCCGGGCGTCGGGTTCAGCGGAATGAGGTTCACATGGACCCGCTTGCCCTTCAGCAGCCGGCCCAGCAGGTCACCGCGCCACGCCTGGTCGTTGATGTCCCGGATCAGCGCGTACTCGATGGAGATCCGGCGGCCTGACTTCTCGGCGTACTCCCACGCCGCGTCCAGCACCTCCCGCACCTTCCAGCGCGTGTTGACGGGTACCAGGGTGTCCCGCAGCTCGTCGTCCGGCGCGTGCAGGGAGACCGCCAGCCGGCACTTGAAGCCCTCGTCCGCGAACCGCAGCATCGCCGGCACCAGGCCGACCGTGGAGACGGTGATCCCCCGCTGCGACAGGCCCAACCCGTCCGGCTCGGGGTCGGTCAGCCGCCGGATCGCGCCGACCACCCGCTTGTAGTTGGCCAGCGGCTCGCCCATCCCCATGAAGACGATGTTCGACAGCCGCGCGGGACCGCCCGGCACCTCGCCGTCGCGCAGCGCACGCATCCCGTCGACGATCTGGTGCACGATCTCGGCGGTCGAGAGGTTGCGGTCCAGCCCGGCCTGGCCGGTGGCGCAGAACGGGCAGTTCATCCCGCAACCGGCCTGCGAGGAGATGCACATCGTGACCCGGTCCGGGTAGCGCATCAGCACCGACTCGACGAGCGTCCCGTCGTGCAGCTTCCACAGCGTCTTGCGCGTGGTGTCGTCATCGCACGAGATGTGCCGCATCACCGTCATCAGCTCCGGCAGCAGCTCACTCGCCAGCTTCTCGCGCGCCGCCGCCGGGATGTCGGTCCACTGCGCCGGGTCGTGCGCATAGCGGGCGAAGTAGTGCTGCGACAACTGCTTGGCGCGAAACGGCTTCTCCCCGATCGCGGCCACCGCTTCACGACGCTCGACGGGGCTGAGATCGGCAAGGTGCCGCGGCGGCTTCTTGGCCCCGCGCGGCGCGACGAAAGTGAGTTCTCCGGGTGCAGGCATGGTGGGTCCAGTGTGGCAGATCATCTGAGGAGCCCCAGGCCGGAGCCCTGAGAGCACGGTCACCCGCGGAGGCCGGTCCATCGGCGAGGGCAGGACCGAGTCCGTCCCCGCCGGCGGGCGGTCCGCACATGGAGAAGGGCAGGGAGAGGAATCCCTCTCCCTGCCCTCACCGTGACAACCCCGCGCTCAGCCGGCTCCGACGAGGACCACGAACAGCAGCCAGACCACGGGCGCGGTCGGCAGCAGCGAGTCGAGCCGGTCCATGATGCCGCCGTGACCGGGGAGCAGGGTGCCCATGTCCTTGATCCCGAGGTCCCGCTTGATCATGGATTCGCCGAGGTCACCGAGGGTCGCGCTGCCCGCGACGGCGAGGCCGAGCAGCAGGCCCTGCCACCAGGCGCCGTCCGTGATCAGGAACTCCATGCACAGCGCGCCGGCCACCATCGCGAAGAGCACCGCGCCGACGAGTCCCTCGCGGGTCTTGCCGGGGCTGATGCGCGGGGCGAGCTTGTGCTTGCCGAACCGCCAGCCGACCGCGTACGCGCCGGTGTCGCTGACGACCGTCAGCAGCAGGAACGTCAGCACCCGCTGCGGCCCGTCGGACTCCGCCGCGAGCATCAGCGCCACGAACGTCGCGAGGAACGGCACGTAGAACGCGGCGAACACACCGGCGGTGACGTCCCGCAGATAGTTCTCCGGCGCCTCGGTCATCCGCCACACCAGCACCGCGAGCGCGGTGAGCGCCATCGCCACCCAGGCGCCCTCGGCGCCGCGGACGTATCCGGCGACCACCATGGCGGTGCCGCCGACCGCGAGCGGCACCAGCGGCACCCGGATGTCCTTGCGCTCCGCCAGCCGCGAGGTCAGCTCCCACAGGCCCACGACCACGGCGATCGCTATCACGCCGATGAAGACGGGCTTGTAGACGAAGAGCGACGCCAGAATGACCGCGCCGAGACCGACGCCGACCCCTATGGCGGCGGGCAGATTACGGCCCGCGCTCTTCTTCTTCGGCTTCTCTGGGTCCGACGAGCTGTCGGACCCGGAAAGAGAGGTGGGCATGGGCTCCTGCGGCTTTTCGTCGCGGAACAGGGGGCCGCTCCGTCGAGCAGCCCCCCGGTCGTCCAGGTGATCCCGGCTATCCCGGATGTCCCGATGTTCCCGGTTGTCATCCTGGTGTCCGCCTTGCCCGGGCACAAAGGGCATGGGCCGAGTCTGCGCCGCATCGCCCCAGTCGTACACCGGACCCGCCGGGGCGGGGGGCGCCGACCCGCGCAGCGAGGGGGCCGGGCCGTGATCGGGCGGTCCCCATTGACCGGCGCCGGGCGGGGCCCCCCAGGAAGACTCGTTCATCAGACCTCGAGGAGCTCGGATTCCTTGTGCTTGAGCAGCTCGTCCACCTGCGCGACGTACTTCGCGGTGGTGTCGTCGAGCTCCTTCTCGGCGCGGCGCACCTCGTCCTCGCCGCTCTCCTTGTCCTTGACCAGCTTGTCGAGGGTCTCCTTGGCCTTGCGCCGGACGCTGCGGATCGAGATCTTCGCGTCCTCGCCCTTGTTCTTGGCGACCTTGATGAACTCCTTGCGGCGCTCCTCGGTCAGCTCCGGGAACGTCACTCGGATGATGTTGCCGTCGTTGCTCGGGTTGACGCCGAGGTCGGAGTCGCGGATGGCCTGCTCGATGTTGCGCAGCGCGCTCTTGTCGAACGGGGTCACCACGGCCATCCGCGGCTCGGGCACCGAGAACGACGCCAGCTGGTTGATCGGCGTCATGGCACCGTAGTAGTCCGCCACGATCTTGTTGAACATCGCCGGGTGCGCACGCCCGGTGCGAATCGCGGCGAAGTCCTCCTTGGCGACCACGACGGCCTTCTCCATCTTCTCCTCGGCCTCGAGGAGGATCTCTTCGATCACCACTTGCTCCTGGTCTTTTCGGTAAGAAGCAGAGCCTCGCCCCTGCCGCGCGTCTTCTCCTGCACGGTGTCCGACCGGCAGGCCGTTGTCCATCCCCGTACCGGGGTGTTACCCCGGTAGGGCGTTGCCGCCCGTGCGGGCCGATGCCCGTACGGAATCACGGCAGTTGAGGCCGTCAGGCCCGGGTGTCCTGATCGCTGACGAGCGTGCCGATCTTCTCACCCTTCACCGCGCGCGCGATGTTGCCCTCGGCGAGCAGTTCGAACACGAGGATCGGGAGCTTGTTGTCCCGGCACAGCGTGATGGCGGTGGCGTCGGCGACCTTCAGGTCGCGGGTGATCACCTCGCCGTATTCGAGGGCGTCGAACTTCACCGCGTCCGGGTTCTTCTTGGGGTCGGAGTCGTAGACGCCGTCCACCCCGTTCTTGCCCATCAGCATGGCCTCGGCGTCGATCTCCAGGGCGCGCTGGGCGGCGGTGGTGTCGGTGGAGAAGTACGGCATGCCCATACCGGCGCCGAAGATGACGACCCGGCCCTTCTCCAGGTGGCGCACCGCGCGCAGCGGAATGTACGGCTCCGCGACCTGGCCCATGGTGATGGCCGTCTGGACGCGGGAGTCGATGCCCTCCTTCTCCAGGAAGTCCTGGAGGGCCAGACAGTTCATGACCGTGCCGAGCATGCCCATGTAGTCGGAGCGGGCCCGGTCCATACCGCGCTGCTGGAGTTCGGCGCCGCGGAAGAAGTTTCCGCCGCCGATCACGATGGCGATCTCGTAGCCGTCGCGCACCACGGCGGCGATCTCGCGGGCCATCGCGTGCACG
This sequence comes from Streptomyces sp. NPDC058773, assembly GCF_042746015.1. Classification (NCBI taxonomy): domain Bacteria; kingdom Bacillati; phylum Actinomycetota; class Actinomycetes; order Kitasatosporales; family Streptomycetaceae; genus Streptomyces; species Streptomyces sp. NPDC058773. The sequence continues at coordinate 174,710 of NZ_JBHYPE010000008.1, read as the reverse complement.
ACGTCGGGGTCGACGCCCAGTCCCCCGCCGCCGGCGAACGCTTCGCCCGACAGCTTCAGCAGGAAGCGTCGCCTGCCGCCGTGACCGGCATGGTCTGTGTGCGCGCCGTCGGCACCGTGAATCATTGAGCTCTCCTCGTGCACATACGAAGAAGGCCACTGCCGTGGGTCTGGTCCAGATCCCTCTGCGGCAATGGCCTCCTCGTCACATCTGCGGCCGGCCGTTGAGCGGCCGACTGCGTACGACCCTAGCGGGGTCGTAGGTCATTCGCTGCCTTCGCGACAGGCTCAGATGCCGACCTTGATGCGCGCGAAGCGCTTCAGGGTGACACCGGCCTCCTGGAGGACCTTCTCGACGGACTTCTTGTTGTCGAGCGCGTACGGCTGGCCGAGCAGCGTCGCGTCCTTGAAGAAGCCGTTGAGGCGACCCTCGACGATCTTCGGAAGAGCGGCCTCGGGCTTGCCCTCGGCGCGGGTGGTCTCCTCGGCGACGCGGCGCTCGGCCTCGACGACCTCGGCCGGCACGTCGTCCTTGGCGAGGTACTTCGGGGCGAACGCGGCGATGTGCTGCGCGATGCCCTTGGCGACCTCGGCGTTCTCCTTGTCGAGCTCGACGAGGACACCGATCTGCGGGGGAAGGTCGGGCATGGTGCGGTGCATGTACACCGACACGTAGCCGTCGGAGAACTGCGCGAAGCGGTCCAGGACGATCTTCTCGCCCAGGGTGGCGTTGGCCTCGTCGACGAACGCCTGGACGGTCTTGCCGGCCTCGATCTCGGAGGCGAGCAGGGCCTCGATGTCGGCCGGGGAGGTCTTCGCGACGTGCGCGGCGATCTCGTTGGCGACGGCCTGGAACTTCTCGCCCTTGGCGACGAAGTCCGTCTCGCACTTCAGCTCGACGATGACACCGGAGGCGTTGTCGTCGGCGACGAGGGAGACCACCGCACCGTTCTCGGCGGAACGGCCCTCGCGCTTGGCGACGCCCTTCTGGCCCTTGATGCGCAGCGCCTCGACGGCCTTGTCGACGTTGCCCTCGGCCTCGTCCAGGGCCTTCTTGCAGTCCATCATGCCGGCGCCGGTGAGCTCGCGGAGCTCCTTGACGTCAGCGGCGGTGTAGTTCGCCATGGTCTGTGAATCTCTTCTCGAAATCTCGAAGTCGAAAGATCTACGGGTGGACGGCGGGGGCGGCGCTCGTGGCGCCCTCCCCCGCCGTCATCAGCCGGATGCTGCGGGTCAGGCCTGCTCGGCGTCCGCGGCCGGCTTCTCGGCCTCGGCGGCGGGGGCCTCAGCAGGCTTCTCCTCGGCCTTGGGGGCCTCGTCGTCAGCCTTCTTCTCGCCCTCGAGCAGGTCGCGCTCCCACTCGGCCAGCGGCTCGGCGGCAGCCTTGTCGCCGGGCTTCTGGTCGCCGGTGGCGGCGCCGGAGCGGGCGATGAGCCCCTCGGCGACGGCGTCGGCGATCACGCGGGTGAGCAGGGTGACGGAGCGGATCGCGTCGTCGTTGCCCGGGATCTTGTAGTCGACCTCGTCCGGGTCGCAGTTGGTGTCGAGGATCGCGACGACCGGGATGTTGAGCTTGCGCGCCTCACCGACGGCGATGTGCTCCTTCTTGGTGTCCACGATCCAGACGGCGCTGGGCACCTTCTGCATCTCGCGGATACCGCCGAGGGTCTTCTCCAGCTTGGCCTTCTCGCGGGAGAGGACGAGGAGCTCCTTCTTGGTGAGGCCGGAGGCGGCCACATCCTCGAAGTCGATCTGCTCGAGCTCCTTCAGGCGCTGCAGGCGCTTGTAGACGGTCGAGAAGTTGGTCAGCATGCCGCCGAGCCAGCGCTGGTTCACGTAGGGCATGCCCACGCGGGTCGCCTGCTCGGCAATGGCCTCCTGGGCCTGCTTCTTCGTGCCGACGAACATGACCGAGCCGCCGTGGGCGACGGTCTCCTTGACGAACTCGTAGGCGCGGTCGATGTACGACAGCGACTGGAGCAGGTCGATGATGTAGATGCCGTTGCGCTCGGTGAAGATGAAGCGCTTCATCTTCGGGTTCCAGCGGCGGGTCTGGTGCCCGAAGTGGACGCCGCTCTCCAGCAGCTCCCGCATCGTGACGACGGCCATGGCCGTACTCCTTGTTGTTCTCGGTTCCACTGCGGCCGGTCGGCCGCGGTGCCTGACGCCCCGACGCGCCTGCCGGGGAAGACACCTTGCGGAGCCGTCCGAGGACCGAGGGGCGCGGCCGTCGTGCTGCCCGAACGGGACTGGTGCACTGACGGCGGGGCGTGCGAAGTCGACCCGGTGACCCGGATCGCCACCAGAAGTGTACGGGACGGCCGATGCACCGGGCGACACGCTCCTTTTCGAGCCCCGCACGAGTGACACCGTTGTCCACAACCGGCCCCTCATCCACAGCTCCCGACCAAGATCCCCACGCAGCACAGCGCGTGCGTCACCGTCGGCACATGCGACGTGACAACGGACGAAATCAAGGCGGGAGCGAGAGCTTTGGGGGCTTCGACGGGGGTGGGGGGTGCGGGCGGCCTTGGCCGACCTCCCCGCTCTGCTCGCCGTTCCCAGCACCGCGAGCAGCCGGCCGGCGGCTTTCCGGGGATGACAGGAGACGGGTGCATGAGGGGGAGACCTTTCCTGCTTCCCAAGGCCAAGCCGGCTGCCGGCTTCGGTCCCCGGCCCGGTTCGGGCTGCCGGCCCGGTTCGGGCTCCCCGCCCGGTTCCACTGCCCTTCTTTCCGGCTTCGGGGCCGGGTGCGGGCCCGGGGCCGGGTGCGGGACCAGGTGCGGCCGGGGTCCAGCTTCCAGCCGTCCGGGCCCATCCCTCCGGCACGGCACCGAGGTCCAAAGGGCTACGGCCCGAGCTGCTTCTTCCCCGCCCGCGCGGCGGGCGCACTCCTCGCCCCAACGGCAGCCGCGATCCTCACACTCGTCATTCCGACACTCGCGGCCACTACCGCTCCGTCTCTGGCCACAGCGGCAGAGCAAACGACGGTCCGTGGGGCACAGCACAGGGCGGAGCGCGGGCTCGGGTTGGGACGGGCGGCGAGTGTTGTGGTGGAGCGGAGCTCGGACCGGATGGCGGATGCGGAACGCGGCGAGACGGTGAGGCGCGCCAAGGGCGTGTCGCCTGCGGCACGTGCTGCGCCGCCGTCCGCTGAGGACAGATCGTGGCCGGTGGGAGGCCCCGTGGGCATCCAGCCCACGGTGATCCGGGGCTGGGACCCGCCTCCTTCCCCCTGGGCCGCGGGACACCGCGGGGTGGACCTGGCCGCATCCGCCGGTGCCGTCGTGCGCGCCGCGGCGCCGGGCCGGGTGACCTACGCGGGGACCGTCGCCGGCCGCGGCGTCCTGACCCTCGAGGTGTCCCGCTCGGGCCGTCCCCCCTTACGCACCACCTACGAACCCGTACGCTCCACGGTCCGGAAAGGTCAGCGCGTCACAGCAGGCCAGCCGGTCGCCGTCCTGCAACGCGGCGGCCCCTTCCACTGCCGGGAGCCCTGCCTCCACTGGGGCCTGCGCCGCGGCAAGACCTACCTGGACCCGCTGTCCCTGCTGCCCCGCAGCATGCTCCGCGGCGGCCCCTCCCGACTCCTGCCGATCATCGGAGTGCCGGTACCCACGGGCGACCACAGCGTTCCCCAGCCCCCGGAACAACCGGAGCCAACAGCTCACCCAGAAACACAGGAACCGACAGCTCAGGAAAGAAGCCCGGCACCGACAGCAGCTGCCCTCCTGCAAGCGGCAGCCCTCGCAGCCGTAGCGACCTGGGCATGCGGCCGACTCCCCTCGGCTCGCACTGCGGAAAGCAAGGAGGGCACACGAAGGCGGCGGGGCCGGCGCTGGGCCTCGCGCACGCTCCGGCGAGGTGGTGAGGGAACGCGACATGGCTGTGATCGCGACGGGCAGATGATCGCGGCACGGTGAGCGCAACCGGCTCAGCGAGGCGGTCGTGACGTCCACACCGGCAACGGCGCACACGCCCAGGCCCAGCCGCAGCTGACGCAAGCCGCACGCCGGCGCCACATCGCTGCGGGCTGCGGGCTGCGGGCTGCGGGCTGCGGGCTGCGGGCTGCGGGCTGCGGGCTGCGGGCTGCGGGCTGCGGGCTGCGGGCTGCGGGCTGCGGGCTG
>NZ_JBHYPE010000008.1:110855-170484 GCF_042746015.1 Streptomyces sp. NPDC058773 | reverse complement strand
CGGGGCCAACGAGCGTGGAGGTGGTGGAGGTGGGTGGGTGGGCCGGGGGCCCGGGGGGAGAGAGGGAAGCCCCCCGTGTCACCCGCGAACGCCGCGCAGCACCATCGCCACCGCCGCCTCCGTGATCTCGCCCGGGTCCTCCGCGGCACCCAACTCGATACGGCGGACCGCGGCGTCGACGACTCCCTGGAGGAGCATGGCCGCGAGCCGAGGCTGTTCGTGGCCGAGGGTGGCGAGCGCCTCGACGATCATGGCGATGAGTCCGCCGTGCGCCGCGCGGATCTTCTCGCGTGCACCCGCGTCCAGCTCGCCGGCCGAGATGGCCACGACAGCGCGGTGGCGCCGGTCGCCGACCAGCGCGAGCTGCCGGCGGACGTACGCCTCGACCTTCGCCTCGGGCGTGTCGACCCGCTGCATCGCCGCTTCGACCTCGGCAGCCCACACGGGGAAGTCGACGGCGCACAGCTCCTCGACGACGGCGGCGCGCGAGCGGAAGTACTCGTACACGGAGGAGCGCGCGAGGCCCGTGCGCTCGGCGAGGGCGGGGAAGGTCAGCGCTTCCGTTCCGCCTTCGGACAGCAGGGTGCGGGCGGCGTCCAGGAGGGCGCCGCGCTGCATCGTCCGGTGCTCGGCCACGGAGGCCGCTCGAATCCTTGGCACGTCACCACTCTACGGATGACGCGCCCGCCGCGGCACTCCACCCGGCGAGAGAGCACGGTAAGCCCTGGCGTCCGCGGTGGGTGACTCAGCGTCCGACGTCGGCGAGCTTCGCCCTGAGTTGGAGAACGGATTTGGTGTGGATCTGGCTGACCCGGCTCTCCGTGACACCGAGGACATTGCCGATCTCGGCGAGCGTGAGGCCTTCGTAGTAGTAGAGCGTGACCACGGTCTTCTCACGTTCGGGGAGGGTGTTGATGGCACGCGCGAGCAGCCGCCGCAGCTCGCGGTCCTCGGCGATCTCGACGGGGTTCTCGGCGGCCGTGTCCTCGAGAGTGTCCATCAGGCTCAGCCGTTCGCCCCCCTCTCCGCCGACGTGCAGCAGCTCCTCCAGCGCCACGACGTTCGCCAGGGACAGCTGGCTGAAGACCCCGTGGAGTTCCTCCAGTGCGATGCCCATCTCCTCGGCGACCTCCGCTTCGGAGGGGGTGCGGCGCAGTTGCGCTTCGAGGGTGGCGTAGGCGCGTTCGACGGCGCGGGCCTTCTGCCGTACGGAGCGCGGGATCCAGTCGAGCGCACGCAGCTCGTCGATCATCGCGCCGCGGATGCGGGTGATGGCGTACGTCTCGAACTTGATGGAGCGTTCGGGCTCGAACTTCTCGATGGCGTCGATCAGTCCGAAGACCCCGGAGGAGACGAAGTCGGCCTGTTCGACGTTGGGTGGCAAACCGACGCTGACGCGGCCGGCGACGTACTTGACCAGCGGTGAGTAGTGCAGGATCAACTGCTCCCGCAGCCGGCCGTCGCCGGACGCCTTGTAGGCGCGCCACAACTCGTCGAGCGAGGTGGGCGGAGCGGGGCGCACGCTGCCGCGTGCGGCGGGGGGTACCGCCGCACGGTCAGACCCGGAGGTGTGCTGGGGCATTCGTCGCCTTGAGCCGTTCTGCCGAGACGCGGGTGGATGGGTGGATGAGGGTTGAATTGCTTGTGAGCGTAGCGTGACCACAGCGTTGCGGTGAGCAAGGATGGCAGGTTCGGGGGTGCGCAGATACGTTCCGCTGCCCGCACCCCTGGGTTACCTCGTACGGCGTGGCGACATCCGGACATGGTGCCGGGTGCGGGCGCCCGGCGGACCGTGCGGGCGGAGGCGGTGACATGACGGACGAGGCCTCGTCTGTCCCCTGCGCCACATCGCCATCTCCCCACGGGTCGGGCACGTGCCACGAAGCACGGCAAACCTGGATTCTGCGGTCATTCCCCTCACCCTTTCACCCGTTCGCCCCAGGTCAAGTACCGCCTCGCCGGGAACCACCGGCCGTCTCGGCGCGTCGCGCCAACTCCCAGCGGTCACCGCACCTTTGCACGAATCCGAGGGACAGCAGCTCGAAGAGTTTGGCGCGGGTGACGTCGCGGGGCGTGCCGGCTTCCTGGGCCAGATGGCCGGTGTCCACGCGGCCGCGGGCGGGCAGCGCTTCCAGTACGAGGGCCGCGACGGGGTCGAGGAGGTCGCGGATGCGGGTCTGCGCTCGTCGTTCCGGGGCGAGGTCGCCGATGCTGCCGACGAGCTCGATGACCTCGTCGGCATCGGTGACCACCACGGCCTCGCCGCGCAGGAGTTGGTGCACACCGGCGGACAGGGCGCTGGTGACCGGGCCCGGGGTGCCCATCGTGAAGCGTCCGAGCGTCTGTGCGCGCCGGGCGGTGACGAGTGAGCCGCTGCGGAGTTCGGCCTCCACGACGACGGTGCCTCTGGTGAGCGCGGCAATCACGCGGTTGCGCTGGATGAAGCGGCTGCGAGTGGGGTGGTCACCGGGAGCTAACTCGGCCACCACCAGGCCCTGTTCGGCGACCCGGCCGATCAGCTCGGTGTGGCCGCGCGGGTAGGGGTGATCGACTCCGGAGGCCATGACGGCGATCGTCGCGCCGTCGGCGGCGAGCGCGCCGCGGTGGGCCGCGCCGTCCACCCCGTAGGCCGCTCCGGAGACGACGGTCCAGCCGCGGTCGGCGAGTGCGGCACCGAGGGTGGTGGCGAGGTGAGCGCCGTATTCAGTGCACGCGCGGGCTCCGACGACGGCGACCGAGCGCAGCGCCCAGAGGCGGAGGTTGGCCGTCCCGCGCACCCACAAGCCGATGGGACGGGCGTCGCCGAGGTCGTCGAGCTGGCCGGGCCATTCGTCGTCCCCGGGGCAGAGGAACCGGCCGCCGAGCGCGGCCACTGCGTCGAGGTCCGCGGTGGGGCGTGCGCGGGCGGCGCGCAACCGCAGACCCGCGATCTTGGCCGGCCTCGCGCCCTCGGGCACCGTCGCACCGTCGTCGGACAGGGCGTGCCACAGGGCCTCCGGGCCCATGGCGCGCAGCCAGCGACCGGCGGTTTCATCCCCTGGTTCGAGGATGCGGGTGAGGGCCGCGCGGGCGAGGCGGTGTGGTTCGGGTGCTTCGCCGGCGCCCAGCCCTGGGCGGGCGGTCGTGGAGCCGGGCTCGGTCGTCATGGGCGTGGCAGGGTCCGGTCCGGCCGTCGGGTCGGGTGCCCGATCCCGGTGCTGCCCGGCCGGCTGCGGCTCGTCCGTGGCGAAGCCCCATGCGTCGGTCCCGTTCATGGCGACATCTGCTCGTGCGGCGGACGGGCGGTCGCGGTCTCCTGCGGCTTCGCGCCGCTGGTGGCCCCGGTGAGGGCGCCGCGGCGTACGCCGGTGCGGAGTTCCAGGGCCCAGTTGACGTCCTCCCTGGTGGGGCGTTCGCGGCCGGCCAGGTCGGCGGCGGTCCAGGCGACGCGGAGGACGCGGTCGAGGCCGCGGGCGGTGAGGAGGCCGCATTCGAGGTCGCGTTCCGCCTGGGCCAGTGCGCCGGGGTGGACCTGCCAGCGGGTGCGCAGTTCGTGCCCGGGTACCTCGCTGTTGGTGTGCCAGGGCGTGTCGGCGAAGCGGGCGGCGGCGCGTTCACGGGCGGTCCGTACGCGTTCGGCAACGGCGGCGGTGGTTTCCGCGCCGCGGCCCGGTGCGAGCAGTTCGGCGCGGGCGACCGGCTCCACGGCGATCCGCAGGTCCACCCGGTCCATCAGGGGGCCGGAGAGCCGGGCCCGGTAGCGGCGGATGGAGGACGGCCGGCATTCGCAGCCGCCGCCGGCGGTGCCGTGCCGTCCGCAGGGGCAGGGGTTGGCCGCAAGGGCGAGGAGGATACGGGCCGGCATGCGCATCATGCCCGCGGCACGGGCGACGACGACCTGGCCGGATTCCAGTGGCTGGCGCAGTGCGTCCAGGACGCGTGGGCTGCACTCCGCGGCCTCGTCCACGAACAGCACCCCGTGATGGGCGAGGGATACTGCGCCGGGGCGGGGCAGTCCGGTGCCGCCGCCGATGAGGGAAGCCGTCGTCGCGGAGTGGTGCGGGGCGCAGTAGGGCGGGCGGTGGACGAGTGGCTGCCCCGGCGGGAGGGTGCCGGCGACCGAGTGGACGGCGGTGACCTCCAGGGATTCTTTGGGTGACAGGGGCGGCAGCAGCCCGGGGAGGCGTTCGGCGAGCATGGTTTTGCCGGCGCCGGGCGGGCCCTTGAAGAAGATGTGGTGGCGTCCGGCGGCGGCCACTTCCAGGGCGCGGCGGGCACCGTGCTGGCCCGCGACGTCCGCGAGGTCGGGGGTGTGGTCACCGGGTGGCAGGCCCGCACCGGCGCCGGTTCCGGGCACGATCAGTCCGGCGAGCGAGGAGTCGGGGCGGCCATCTTGCCTGGGGTCCTCTTCGTCGGGTACCGGTTCGTCGGCGAGGACGGCGACGAGCTGGCGCAGACTGCGTACACCGAGAACCGAGACGCCGGGGACGAGCGAGGCCTCGGCAGCGGTCTGTTCCGGTACGACGACCTGGCGGTATCCGGCGTCGGCCGCGGCGAGGACGGCGGGCAGCACTCCGCGTACGGGGCGGACGCGGCCGTCGAGGCCCAGTTCGCCGATCATCATCAGGTCGGTGAGTTCGCGGGGGTCCAGGCGCTCGGCGGCTCCGAGGACCGCGCAGGCCACGGCCAGGTCGAAGCCGCTGCCGCCTTTGGGGACGGAGGCCGGGCTGAGCCCGACGGTGAGCTTCTTCTGCGGCCATTCGGCGCCGGAATTCACGACGGCGGCGCGCACCCGTTCTCTGGATTCGATGAGGCTCTTGTCGGGGAGTCCGACGAGGGTGAAGGCGGCGACGCCGGGTTCCAGGTCGGCCTGGACCTCGACGACGACTCCTTCGACGCCCACCAGCGCGACCGAGCAGGTGCGGGCGAACGCCATCAGGCCACCCCTCGTGCGTGCTGGACGACCGGGGCACCGCGGGCCGGCAGCAGGACGCCGATGACATCGATCCGTACGCCGCCGGGTGGCGGGCCGCCGTGCCGTTCCAGCCAGCGTTCGGCCAGTAGCCGCAGTCGGGCGGTCTTCTCGGGGCGCACCGCCGCCATGGGGTGTTCGTACCAGCCGGCGCGGCGGGTTTTGACCTCGCAGACCACCAGGGCGTCACCGTCGGCGGCGACGATGTCGATCTCTCCGTCGCGGCAGCGCCAGTTCCGGTCCAGGATGCGCATCCCGGCGTCGATGAGCCGCCGGGCGGCCAGGTCCTCGCCGTAGCGGCCGAGGGCGCGGCGCCGCTTGTCGGACGGTGGGGCCGCTGCGGGACCGGTGTCTCGCGGGGCGGCGTCCGGTGGCTCGGCGGGGGTCCGCCCGGCCGCGGGGGGCTTGCGTCCCGGAGGCGGCGCTCCGCCCTTGCGGCACATGGCCGACGAGGCCTTCGCGGTCTTCCCTGTACCCGGGCCGCGCCTCCCTTCGCCACCCCGCCCCGAGCCGATGCCCGTCTCATCCGGACCGCTTGCCGCACGCGACCCGAGCAGCGCGTCCCACTCCTCCGCCGAGCCCGACCCGAGCGGCGCTTCCCGTTCGCCCACCGGGCCCGGTCCGAGCGCCTCGTCCGGCCCCGTCGCGGAGTTCATCGCCCGTGCCGCGTTCCGGTCCCGTGCGGCGCGCGTTCCTTGCGGCGTCTGCGTGACCGGTGCGTTCTCTCCGGCCTGTCGGCCGGCCTGCATGGCGTTCATGCGGTACCACCTCCGGCACCGACTGTGACGCCCCCGGCTCCACCTGTTGGATCTTGGTGGACAATCCGCCGGTTGTGGATAACTTGGCCACCCGTCCGGGTCACGGTGGCGGGCCGGACGGACTGCCCGGGGCCCGGCCGCTCAGCGGCCCCGGCCGCTCAGCTCCCGGGAAGATCCAGATCGCTCTTGTTGAGCTCCTCGATGTTCACGTCCTTGAACGTGAGTACCCTCACCTGCTTGACGAAGCGGGCCGGGCGGTACATGTCCCAGACCCAGGCATCAGCCATCGACACTTCGAAAAAGACCTCACCCTGCACCGAGTGCACCTGCATCTCGTAGTCGTTGGTGAGGTAGAAGCGCCGCTCGGTCTCGATCACGTATTTGAACAGCCCGACGACGTCGCGGTACTCCCGGTAGAGCTTCAGCTCCATCTCGGTCTCGTACTTCTCGAGGTCCTCGGCGCTCATGGCAGTCCCCTTCAGCCGTGCGTCCCCCCATTGTGCGTCAGACCCGCTCGGTCTCCAGGAGCACCGGCGCATCAGGGGGCCCGTCGTCGAGCAGCGTGCGCAGCAGCTCGGCGAGTCTGGTCGGGTACACCGTCTCATGGGATGCGGACAGTTCCTCCGAAGTCCACCACCTCAGGCCCGAGACGCTGCGTCGCTCAAGGTCCGTCTGCCCGCCGGTGTGGGTGGCGGTCCGTTCGGTTCTTCCCAGGTAGTACCACTCGTCCTGCTCCCAGCGCCGCCCGTCGAACGGGAAGGCGCAACGGCGCTTCCACAGGACGGGACCGAGGACGACATCGGTGATGCCGGTCTCCTCGGCGAGCTCGCGGCGGGCCGCCTCCTCACGGCTCTCCGCGCCTTCGAGACCGCCGCCGGGGGTGAACCACCAGGTCTCGGTGGGACGGCCCGGTTCGAAGCCGTGAAGCAGCAGAATCCGGTCGTCGGGATCGAGCAGCACGATCCGGGAGACCTGGCGCACCGTGGTCGCCTCCGGTACGTCGTCGGCTGCTGACTGCCGGCTCTCGGCTGGTTCGCCGTCGGCCGTACGCCTCTCGTCCCGCCCGTCGGCCGCCCTAGGGGTACCGGCCGACTCCCCGGCCGCCGCATGCGCCTCGTCGGGGCCGGTGTCGTCCGCCGCCCCGCGCCCCGTGGGACCCTCGGCGCCCCGCCTCCGCCGGTCAGCCACGTTTGCGTTCCGCACGCCGGGCGAGCGGGCCGTGGGCCGCGCCGCCGAGGATGAGGACCGCACCGGCGACCACCGCGAGGGTGATGGGCCGCACCGGACCGGGCTGCGAGATACCGCCGGGCAGGGCGGAGAAGGCCTCCGGGCGCTGCATCACACCGACGCTGCCGAGCGGCCAGGCGCGCGCGTCGACCCGGGCATTGACGGCGCTGCGCGGCACCGAGCCGTGGTCGCTGTCGGTGAGGTGGACGCGGGAGTCGAGGGAGTCGTTGCGGTGATCGCCGAGCAGGAAGAGCTGTCCGGCGGGGACCTTGGCCTTGAATCCGACGGGGGAGGCCGGTCCGTCACCCTGCAGATACGGCTCCTCGACGGGGGTGCCGTTGACCGTCAGCCGGCCCTGCTTGGTGCAGCAGGTGACCTTGTCGCCGCCGACGCCGACGACGCGCTTGACCATCGGCTGGTTGCCCCAGACGTCGTCCTTGAAGACGACGATGTCACCGCGGCGTATTTCGGAGCCGTTCACCCGCTCCGCCAGGACCCGGGCACCGACCGCGATCGTCGGCGACATCGAATCGGTCGGCACGGTATAGGGGCGGTAGACCAGCGCCCCCCAAACGAAGCCCCCCAGGAACAGCACACAGCCGACGGCCACGGCCAGACCGGACAGCACGCTGCCCGTCGTCCGCCCGCGGCCGTCGGTCCTGTGTTCGGTACTGCTGCTCATCCCAGCGCTCCCACCCCGCGGACCCGGCCCGCGTCGAAGATCCGGGAGGGCACCTTACCCGGGGTTACGCTCTCCGGTCAGCCTCCGGCGACGCCACAGCACGATCGGCACCGCACCGGCCAGGCCCAGGGCGGCCGGAGCCGCCCCCATTGCCTTGTTGATCCCGGGCTGGTCGAAGGTGTCCGGTACCGGCAGGGTCGACCAGCGGTTGATCGGCCAGGCGATGGTGAACGCCCGGCCGACGACCTCGTCCTCCGAGACCGTGCCGTTGCCCTTGAGGTTTTGGTGGTAACGGGAGTCGAGGGAGTCGTCTCGGTGGTCACCCATCACCCAGATCCGGCCCTTGGGGACGTGGATCGGGCCGAACGCGCGGTCACCGCAGGGGGTGACGCCGGGGAAGATGTACGAGTCTTCCTTGAGGGCCTTGCCGTTGACCTTGACCGGGCCGGTGCCGTGGCACTCGACCGTGTCGCCGCCGACCGCGATGACCCGCTTGATCAGGTCCTTCTCCTCCGCCGACGGCATCAGCCCGATGAAGCTGAGGACCTTCTGGACGGGGTTGGGCTCGGGCGTCGGCGTCTCGTTCAGCCAGCCGCCCGGGTCGTGGAAGACGACGACCTCGCCGCGCTGCGGCTTGGAGCCGAACCACGGCGTCAGCTTGTCCACCAGGACCCTGTCCCCGCGCTGGAGGGTGTCCTGCATCGAGTCGGACGGGATCGAGAACGCCTGCACCAGGAACGTCTTGATCAGCAGCGCCAGCAGCAGGGCGATGCCGATGAGGATCGGCAGCTCCTTCCAGAAGGCACGCGGCTTCTTGGCCTTCTTCATGCCACCGCTCACCTCCTCGCCTGCCGGCCTGTCCAACGCATCGGACGTATCGGACGAGTCCGATGCGCCGGCCGGGGCCGAGCGCCGGGCCTGCGCCCCTGACTGTGCTGGTGACTGCTGCACGGAACTCGTCGCCGGTCCCGCGGTCTCACCTCGCCCGGCCGGCTCTTCGGGCTCTTCGGTTCCGGACCGCGCGCCGACCGCCAAGTCCCCCACATCTGCTCCTCACTCCACGCACTCGCCCGCCCGTCAACCGGTGCAGGCCCACCACTCCCATAACGAGCGGGAGTTCCGCAGGGGTCGGGAGTACGGTCAAACTCTCGGGTGACACCTTATGCGGCGCACCTGCCGAGGACGCCTTGGCACCCGGCGCGTCGCGCACCGTTGCGAAGGTGTCCGGCTCCTCCAGACGCCGCCAGTGGCTGAACGGCCAGGCGATCACCACGGCCCGGCCCACGACGTTGTCCTCCGAGACCGTGCCACGGTACGGCTCGTCCAGGTGGAAGCGCGAATCCGCGGAGTCGGAGCGGTGATCGCCCATCACGAAGATCCGTCCGGTGGGGACGGCCACCGAGAACTTCAGGGTGGAGGGCGGATTGCCCGGGTGGACATACGGCTCGGTCAGCGGTGTGCCGTTGACGGTGACCCGGCCCTGCTTGTCGCAGCACTTGACGGTGTCACCGCCGACCGCCACCACCCGCTTGATCAGGTCCTGTTCATCGGCCGACGGCAGCAGCCCGATGAAGGTCATGGCGTCCTTGACCGGCTGGAAGGCGCCCCCGTCGGAGGGCGGTTTGGTCTGCTCGCCCTTGAGCCAGCCTCCGGGGTCCTTGAAGACGACGACGTCACCGCGCTCCGGTTTGGAGCCGAACCACGGTGTCAGCTTGTCCACCAGGACCCGGTCGCCGATCTTGATCGTCTGCTCCATTGAACCGGACGGGATGACGAAGGCCTGAACGAGGAAGGTCTTCAGAATGAGGGCGATGGCCAGTGCCACGCCCACGAGGATCGGGATTTCCTTGAGGTAGGAGCGTTGTCTGCGGCGCTTGATGCGCTTCGCCTGGCGCCGCCGCTCGGCACGCCCGCCGGCCGCGACCCGGCCCGACCGCCGTCCGCCGTGGCCGCCGCGCGCACCGGCATCGCCGTACGCACCGGCATCGCCGTACGCACCGGCATCGCCGCGCGCACCGGCATCGCCGTACGCCTCCGTGCCGCCCGGCTCCGGCCGGTCGGTGCCCCGCGCGCGGCCGCGTTGCGGCCGGCCGGTGCCCGGGCGCCCGTGGCGGGGGCGTCCGCGGCTACCCATGGGGGCCTGCCGCGGCGGGTATCCGGTCGAAGGCTCCCGGGGCGTCAAAGGTGCGCCAGCGGCTCACCGGCCAGGTGATCAGGTCCGCCCGGCCGATGACCTTGTCGACCGGGACCGTGCCGCCGCCCGGCTGACCGAGGTGGTCGCGGGAATCACTGGATCTGGCGCGGTGGTCCCCCATGACCCAGAGCTTGCCTTGGGGCACCACGATGTCGAAGTCCACCGAGGACGGCGCGTCCCCCGGGTGGAGATACGCCTCGGTCACGGGCTCACCGTTCACCTTGATCCGCCCCCGTTTGTCGCAGCAGGTCACATGGTCACCGCCGATGCCGATCACGCGCTTGACGTAATCGGTCTCGGCGGGCCGGGCCAGGCCCAGCGCCGCGCCGGCTCCGCGCAGCAGTCCCGTGACGGGATTCTCCCCGTCTTCCCTGTGAACGAAGGACCCCGTGCCGTCGAACACCACCACATCGCCCCGCGCCGGTTCGCTGCCGAAACGGTACGCCAGCTTGTTGACCAGCACTCTGTCCCCGATCTGGAGGGTGTTCTCCATGGAGGAGCTGGGGATCAGAAAGGGCTGCGCGACCAGCGCGCTGAGCAGCAGGACAAAGGCCAGGCAGAGCGCGAGCAGGGTGACCGGCCGGTGGCGCAGCCCGGAGGCGCGGGCGAGGAAACGCGCAGAGCGCGACCCCTGCTCCGGCCCCTGGTCGGGGGTGGGAGAGGGGTCGCGCTCCGTGAGCTGTGCGTCGGTGTCCATCGGGCCCTGAGCCTATCCGGCCGGATCCGGACGCCGTACGCGAGCGGGGGTTTGCGTTGCCCCGGCGCAAAAATTCGTGCTCCGGGGCGGCCCGGCTCAGTTGTCGCGCTTCTCCTTGATCTTCGCGGCCTTGCCGCGGAGCTCACGGAGGAAGTACAGCTTGGCGCGACGGACGTCACCGCGGGTCACGACCTCGATCTTCTCGACGATCGGGGTGTGCACCGGGAAGGTGCGCTCGACGCCGACGGAGAAGCTGACCTTGCGGACCGTGAAGGTCTCGCGGACGCCGGCGCCCTGACGGCGGATGACAACGCCCTTGAACTGCTGCACACGGGAGCGGTTGCCCTCGATGACGCGGACGTGGACGTTGACGGTGTCACCCGGGCGGAAGGCCGGGATGTCGCTGCGCTTCGACGCGGCGTCGACGGAGTCGAGAAGGTGCATGACCTACTGCTTTCTTCGCTGATGCCACAGGTCATCAACGGGATGTCGGAAGGATGTTTCGGATGCCGTTCCGTCGGGCGGGCGTCGTTCCCCCTGTGGCAGGGGCGCGCGCCGGACGCACACAGCAGCGGCCTATTCTTCCACGGCCTCGCTCGTCCGCCCAAATCGGCCGTCGTCACCCTGCGACCAGCCGAGGGCGGCGAGTATCGCGCGGTCGTGTTTGTCGAACGCGGCGGGGTCGGCGCGCTCGATCAGATCGGGGCGGTTGCGGTCCGTGCGGCGAAAGGCCTCGTCCCGGCGCCAGCGGGCGATCTTGCCGTGGTGGCCGCTGACCAGGACGTCGGGGATACCGCGGCCGCGCCACTCCGGGGGCTTGGTGTAAACGGGGCCTTCCAGAAGGTCGGCCATCGCACCGGGGGCGAAGGAGTCGTCCTGGTGGGACGCGGCATTGCCGAGGACACCGGGCAGCAGCCGGGCCACCGCCTCGACCATGACCAGCACCGGGGCCTCACCTCCGGCGAGGACGTAGTCGCCGATGGAGAACTCGCGGACGTCGACGCGGTCGCCGTACTCCTCGATGACCCGGCGGTCGATGCCTTCGTAGCGGGCCGGAGTGAACACCAGCCAGGGCTTGGCGGAGAGTTCGACGGCGAGCTGCTGGGTGAACGGGGCGCCGCTGGGCGTCGGGACGACGATCACCGGTTCCCCGTCGCCGGACGCGAGGATCTCGTCGAGCGCCTCGCCCCACGGCTCGGGCTTCATGACCATGCCGGGGCCGCCGCCGTACGGGGTGTCGTCGACGGTGTTGTGCTTGTCGTGGGCCCAGGAGCGCAGGTCGTGGATGCGTACATCGAGCTGTCCGCGGGCACGGGCCTTGCCGACGAGGGAGACGTTCAGCGGCTCGAGGTACTCGGGGAAGATCGTGACGACGTCGAGCCGCATCAGCGGTCCTCACGGCTGGAGGCGATCTCCGCCTGGCTGTCGTCGAGGAGGCCGGGCGGCGGGTCGATGACCGCGCGCTGCTCCTCCAGGTCGATCTCCGGGACGATCTCGGCGACGAACGGGATCATGACCTCGCCGCCGTCCGGCCGCTGGACGATCAGCAGGTCCTGATAGGGCAGATGGGACACCTCGGAGATCCGGCCGACCGCGGTGCCGTCACGGGTGACGACATCGAGGTCGATCAGCTGGTGGTCGTAGAACTCCTCGGGGTCCTCGGGGACTTCCTCGGGGTCGACCTCCGCGATCAGCAGGGTGTTGCGCAGCGCCTCGGCGGCCGTGCGGTCCGCGACGCCCTCGAAGCGCAGCAGCAGCCGGCCGCTGTGCACCCGGCCGGTCGCGATGGTCAGCGGTCCGACGGAGGACGGCTCGGTGGCGAGGACGGCGCCCGGGGCGAGCCGCAGTTCGGGCTCGTCGGTGCGCACCTCCACCGTGACCTCGCCCTTGATGCCGTGGGCGCGGCCGATCCGCGCCACTACCAACTGCACGCTGTTCTCTCCCGTTGTCGCGGCCGGTCCGCCGCCGCTTCCGCGGAGGTGGCCGGGGCCGTCGTGGTTTCTCGGACCGGGGTGACGAGGAGGGCTCCCCGGCCACCAACGAACTCAGGCCGGGGACGGCCCGAGAGCCCTCCCCGGCCCGAGCCGGTGTTCAACTTGTCAGCGGACCTGGTCCACGTCGACGAGGTCGACACGGATGCCACGGCCGCCGATGGCGCCCACGACGGTCCGCAGGGCGCGGGCGGTCCGGCCGTTACGGCCGATCACCTTGCCGAGGTCATCGGGGTGAACCCGGACCTCGAGTACGCGCCCGCGGCGCAGGGTGCGCGAGGCAACCTGCACGTCGTCGGGGTTGTCGACGATGCCCTTGACGAGGTGCTCGAGGGCTTCCTCGAGCATGCTCAGGCCTCGGTCGACTCGGAGGTGGACTCGGCCGCAGCCTCGTCCGCCTTCTTGTCAGCCTTCTTCGCCTTCTGGGTGATGGCCTCACCCTTGGGCTCGTCACCGGAAGCCTTGGCGGCGGCCTCGAAGAGGGCGCGCTTGTCGGCCTTCGGCTCGGCGACCTTCATCGGCGCCGGGGCGGGCAGGCCCTTGAACTTCTGCCAGTCGCCGGTGACCTTGAGGATGGCCATGACGGGCTCGGTCGGCTGCGCGCCGACACCCAGCCAGTACTGGACACGCTCGGAGTCGACCTCGATGCGCGAGGGGTTCTGCACCGGGTGGTACAGACCGATCTCCTCGATGGCCCGGCCGTCACGGCGGGTGCGGGAGTCGGCGATGACGATGCGGTAGTGAGGCGAACGGATCTTGCCCAGACGCTTCAGCTTGATCTTGACTGCCACGGGAGTGGTGTCTCCTGGTCTTGACGTGGTGGGGCACAACGAGATGCCACGTGGGGTTGCGGTACTCGGATGCCCGATGGACGCGCCAGCCGGAGGAGAGAGGGGTCCTGTGCGACTGTCGAGTACAGCTAGCCATTGTGCCACACACCCTCGGGTCAGCCGACCGCGGCCACCTCGGGGATACGGAAGGGCTTTCCGCAGCCTCCGCAGACGATCGGCGCCTGGGCGAGCACGGACGGCACCACACGGACATTGCGTCCGCAGTCGCAGACCGCCTTGACGCGGACACCACCTCCGGAGGAGCCGTGCCGGGCGGCCGGGCCCCGGAAACTGCGGGTGGTGTCGGTGGCGGTGGCGGCGGTGTGTGCCTTGAGGGCTCTGGTGAGGCGCTCGATGGTGGAGCGGTAGCGCCTCCTTGCTTCGGGGTTGAGGGTGACCAGCGAGAAGCCGCTGCTGGGGTGCGGCTCGTCGATATGGTCCAGGCCCAACTCCTCGGCGATCGCCAGGAATCGGCGGTTGTGGTAGCGGCCGGCGCGGGAGGTGTCGCGGACGCCGCGGGCGGCGGCGATGCCGTGGACGGCCTCATGGAGCAGCCGTTCGAAGGAGAGCTCCGCGCCACAGGCGGACGAGGACTCCCCGATCAGGGACTCGGGCGCGGCCAGATCCGGTAGCTCGGGGTGGTGCCGTTGAATATCGGCCCAGGCGAGTGCCAGTTCGGCGGCGAGGACAGGCGGTGTCGTGCTCACGTCGTGACAACGAGCCGGGGTCGCCGAGTGTTCCGATTCCGGGGCATCCCAAATAATTTGCACGTACCAGTCAGTTTCCGGTCATGAGTCGTGCCGAGGGCGGGTGCGCAGATCTGCGCAGAAGGCGCCCAGCGGCCCACAAGCCGGTACGTATCCCCGCGTACGCCGCATGGCGTAGCCGGTCGTATACGGGGCAAACGATCATGGCCGCGATGGTACGGCCCGTTCCTGTGCCCGCCCGCAGCGACTCGCACCCCACCGTAGGCCCGACGGGCAGGCCGGCCGGACATCCGGGGGGCGGGGGGTGCCGTGGCGGAACGGCGCCGGCCGGGGCAGGCTGGAACGGCGCTCCAGGGAGCGGGCCCGGCGCACACGGGGGCGCGCGGGAGACAACCCCGGCGCACCCCCTGGACGCCCGGACGAATGCGCAGTTGTCTGGTTCGCGGGGGCGCACCACGCGCGAACACGGGGGCGATCGGTACGGAACAGCTTCGGGTTCTCGGCGAATAGGGGCGCTATCGATGTCACCGACGCTCGTGCGGCACCAGCTGCACTCCGGATCCACGCGCTGCGACGGCCCGCCCGCTCCGGCCCGGTCGCGGGCGCGCACCCGCGACTGGGCCGAGATCCAGGAGCGGATGCTGGTGCCGCTCTACGAAGCCGCGTACGACCGTTTGGGGATCGGCCCGGGCACCCGTCTGCTGGGGCTGGGCTGCGGGTCCGGGCTGGCGCTGCTGCTCGCGGCGGCGCGGGGCGCGCAGGTCAGCGGGGTGGACGCGGACGAGTCCCGGCTGGAGCTGGCGCGGGAGCGGCTCACGCCGGACGGCATGCCGGAGCACACCCGGGTGGTCAGCGGCGGTCTGGAGGCCGCGGCGCCCGGGGACGCCGCGTTCAATGTCGTCACGGCGTTCCACCCGGTGGGATGTGTGAGCACGGTCGAGGGGCTGACGGCGTCGCTCACCGCGGCGGCCGGCCTGGCGGAGCGCGGCAGCGCGGTGGTGCTGGGCGGCTGGGGCCCGGTGGAGCGGTGCGCCACGGCCGGGGTGTTGCGGGTGGCGCAGCGGCTGGCCGAGGTTCCGGACGAGCACGGCGCGGGCGGATGGCAGCCGAGCGGGCGGGACGATCTGGAGGACCTGGCGGAGCGGGCCGGGCTGCGGCCGGACGGTTCGGGGCGGGTGGCCTGCCCGTTCGGGTACGCGGATGTGGCGAGTGCGGTGCGGGGGCTGCTGTCGACGGGGCTGTTCGACGCGGCGCTGGCGGTGACCGAGCAGCGGCAGGTGGAGAAGGAACTCGCGGAGGCGCTGCATCCGTACCAGCGGGCGGACGGGACAGTCTGGATGCCGAACGTGTTCCGGTATTTGATCGCGCGGACCGGGTAGCGGGCGGCTGGTCGCGCGGGCCGCGGTGCGCCTGGCCGTTCCGCCGGGCGTTTCTGCTGGGCTTTTCCTGCTGGGGCTGTTCCTGCTGGGGGTTACCCGCCGCGGATTCCACGGCGTTCGCCGCTGCCGTTTTCGCCGCTGCCGTTTTTTCCCCGCCGCCCACCCCCCTTCGGGGGGTGGGCGGGTGTGGACAGCGGGTCCAGCAACGAGCCCCCGGCCACGTCACGTTCGTGATGTGGCCGGGGGCTCGGAAACGAAGCTGTGCAAAGGGGCGGGAAACGTCAGCCCATGAACTTCTTGAATTCCTCGGGGAGTTCGAAGTTCTGCGGGTCCTGGCCGCCCTGCGGCAGACCCAGCGGGTTGCCGGACTGGGCGGCCTCGCGGCGCGCCGCCGCGGCCTGCTCGTCGGCCTTGCGCTTCATCGGGTTGCCGCTCTTGCGCTTGCCCTTGGCCTGCTTGACCTGCTTCTTCTTGCGCGAGCCGCCGCCCATGCCCGGCATCCCCGGCATGGGGGGCATCCCGGGCATACCGCCACCCTGGGCCATCTTCGACATCATCTTGCGGGCCTCGAAGAACCGCTCGACGAGACCCTTGACCGCACTGACGTCGACACCGGAACCCTTGGCGATACGGGCCCGGCGCGAGCCGTTGATGATCGTCGGCTCCTGGCGCTCGGCCGGCGTCATGGACTTGATGATGGCGGCGGTGCGGTCGACCTCGCGCTCGTCGAGGTTGTTGATCTGGTCCTTCATCTGCCCCATGCCGGGCAGCATGCCGAGCAGCTTGGAGATGGAGCCCATCTTGCGGACCTGCTCCATCTGGGCCAGGAAGTCGTCGAGCGTGAACTCCTTGGGGCCCTTCGCCAGCTTGGCCGCCATCTTCTCGGCCTCGGCCTGGCTGAAGGTCTGCTCGGCCTTCTCGATGAGCGAGAGCATGTCGCCCATGCCGAGGATGCGGGACGCCATGCGGTCCGGGTGGAACGCGTCGAAGTCGTCCAGCTTCTCGCCGTTGGAGGCGAACATGATCTGCTTGCCGGTGACGTGCGCGATGGACAGCGCGGCACCACCACGGGCGTCACCGTCGAGCTTGGAGAGCACCACGCCGTCGAAGCCGACTCCGTCGCGGAACGCCTCGGCGGTGTTGACCGCGTCCTGACCGATCATCGCGTCGACGACGAAGAGGACCTCGTCGGGGCTGACCGCGTCGCGGATGTCCGCGGCCTGCTGCATCAGCTCCTGGTCGATACCCAGCCGGCCGGCGGTGTCGACGATGACGACGTCGTGCTGCTTGCCGCGGGCGTACTCGATCGAGTCCTTCGCGACCTGGACCGGGTCGCCGACGCCGTTGCCCGGCTCCGGGGCGAAGATCGCCACGCCGGCGCGCTCGGCGACGACGGAGAGCTGGTTGACGGCGTTGGGGCGCTGGAGGTCACAGGCGACCAGCATCGGGGCATGGCCCTGGCTCTTGAGCCAGCGGCCGAGCTTTCCGGCGAGGGTGGTCTTACCGGCACCCTGGAGACCGGCCAGCATGATCACGGTCGGCGGGGTCTTGGCGAACCGCAGCCGGCGGGTCTCGCCGCCGAGGATGCCGATGAGCTCCTCGTTGACGATCTTGATGACCTGCTGGGCAGGGTTCAGCGCCTGGGAGACCTCGGAGCCGGTGGCCCGCTCCTTGACCTGCTTGATGAAGGCCCGGACGACGGGGAGGGCGACATCGGCTTCGAGGAGCGCGATCCGGATCTCGCGCGCCGTGGCGTCGATGTCCGCCTCGCTCAGGCGGCCCTTGCCCCGGAGGTTTTTGAAAGTACTCGCCAAGCGGTCGGAAAGCGTATCGAACACGGCGGTCGTCGATCCTCGGGGTCGGGGGCGGGGTCCAGTCGGCTTCTAGGGTATCGGCCTTCGCAAGCAAACCGTTCCGGCCCGGTATTCCGGCGGCTGCTGAAGGGCTCGCTCCCTTACTGGCGGAAGGGTGCGAGCCCTACTGGAGGGCGCGCTCCACGGCCGCCGCCACCTCGTGGGCCGCGGCGTCCGTGAGGGGTGCGCCGTCCCCGCCCGTCACATAGAAGGCGTCCACCGCGTTGGCGCCCAGGGTGCTGATGTGGGCACTGCGGACGGCGACGCCGGCTGCCTCCAGGGCACGGCCGATGCGGTGCAGCAGGCCGTGGGCGTCCTGGGCACGGACCTCGATGACGGTGGCGGTGTCGGAGCTGCCGGTGGCGACGGACACCCGGGGCGGCGGGGCGAGCACGGCCCGGGAGCGGCGGGCGTAGGCGCGCTCGCGCTCGGCGAGGCGGGCGGCCACGTCGAGGGTGCCGTCCAGGGTGCGGAGCAGGTCGGCGCGCAGCCGGTCGGCCTGCGGCAGCGACCCGTATTCGGCGGCCACCCGCCAGCTCAGCACCAGGACCGGGCCCTCGTCGACGGGGTCGAGGAGCAGCAGGTCGGCGGCGCGGACGGTGAGCCGGTGCAGGGCCAGCACCCCGGCCGCGGCGGGCAGGACGCCCATCGGAGGGGCGCCCGCGGGGCTCGTTGAGGGGCGGCGGCCGGGCGACGGGTGGGCCGGGACGGCGATGAGCAGCTCCACACCGACCGGCTCCTGGGCGGGCGCCGGGTTCTCCGGTCCGCTGTCGGCGTCGGTGGGGGCCTCGGCGCGGGCGTGCAGGGCCAGGACCGGGCCGCCGGTGCGGCGGGCCTCGATCGCCAGCCGCTCCTGTTCCGCGGTCGGCTCGCCGGTCCCGCGTGGCTCCGTTTCGGGCTCCCCCGCGAGCCGCGCGGCGACCCGTTTGACCAGGTCGGCGACGAGTCCGCCGCGCCAGGCGCTCCAGGCGGCGGGCCCGGTGGCCAGCGCGTCGGCCTCGGTCAGGGCGTGCAGCAGCTCCAGGGTGCGGGTGCTGCCGACCGCGTCGGCGACCGCGCCGACGGTCGCCGGGTCGTCCAGATCGCGCCGGGTGGCGGTCTCGATGAGCAGCAGATGGTGGCGTACAAGGGTGGCGATCACCGCGGCGTCCCGGGCGCCGAAGCCGAGCCGGGCCGCCATGTCACGGGCGATGGTCTCGCCGGCCACCGAGTGGTCGCCGGGCCAGCCCTTGCCGATGTCGTGCAGCAGGGCGGCGATCAGCAGCAGGTCGGGGCGGTGCACCCGGCGGGTCAGCGCGGAGGCCCGCACGGCGGTCTCGACGAGGTGGCGGTCGACGGTCCAGGTGTGGACGGGGTTGCGCTGGGGGCGGCAGCGGACGCGCTCCCAGTCGGGCAGCAGCCGGGTGATGATGCCCTCGGCTTCCAGGGCCTCCCATACGGGCACGGTGTGCGTGCCCGCGCCCAGGAGCGTCACCAGCTGTTCGCGGGCCTCGGCGGGCCAGGGCTCGGGAAGCGGCCGGGCGGCGGTGGCGCAGCGGCGGATGGCGTGGGTGGCCAGCGGCAGTCCGGCCTGCGCGGCGGCGGCCGCGGCGCGCAGCACCAGCACCGGGTCCCGCTCGGGGCGCGCGGTGCGGGCCAGGACGGCCTCGCCGTCGAGTTCCACGACGCCCTCGGCGAGCGGGGAGCGTTCGCCCTTGCCCGCGGTGCGGCCGTGCAGCAGCCCGCGCAGGGTGGGCTTGAGGGAGCGGGCGCGCAGTACCCGGCCGACCTCGCGCCAGGTGACATCGGCCGCGTAGGAGATGGTGCGGGCGGATTCGTAGATCTGCCGCAGCAGGGCGTCCGCGTCCAGCATGCCGAGGGCTTCGGCGACCTGGTCCTGCTCCTGGAGGGAGAGCCGGTCGGTGGCGCGGCCGGTCGTCAGGTGGAGCGCGTCGCGGGCGTCGAGCAGACGGGTGCGGGCGGCTTCCAGTCCGCCGCGCGGGGCGTCGGCGAGCCAGGAGGCGGCGACGGCGCGGAGCGCGGTGGCGTCCCGCAGCCCGCCCCTGGCCTCCTTGAGGTCGGGTTCGAGGAGGTACTGGAGCTCGCCCTGCCGCTCGGCGCGCTCCTGGCACAGGTCGTGGAGTTCCGGCAGCCGCTTGGGAGCGCTCTCGCGCCAGTCGGCATAGGCGGCGGTGCGCACGGCGGCGGTCAGGCCGGGGTCGCCGGCGAGGTGGCGGGCGTCGAGCAGCCCCAGCTGCACCTTGAGGTCCTCACGGGACGCCTTGCGGGCCTGGGCGGGGGTGCGTACGGAGTGGTCCAGGGCGAGGCCGAGGTCCCATACGGGGTACCAGAGGCGGTCGGCGAGCGCGGCGAGGGCGCCGGCGTCGGCGCGGCCGTCGTGCAGCAGGAGCAGGTCGAGGTCGCTGCGCGGGGAGAGTTCGCCACGGCCGTAGCCGCCGACGGCGACCAGGGCGGTGCCGGAGAGGCCGGCGGCGGTGCCGTGCCGGGCCAGCAGGCCGGCCAGCCAGTCGTCGGTGAGCCGGGCGAGGGCGGCGCGGCGGTCGGGTCCGGTGGCGTCCCCGTCCTGGAGGAGCCGGAGCCGGGCCGCGGGGTAACTCTCCTCCCCGGCGGGCGCGCTCCCCGGGCGCTCCGCTCCGGCGGCTCCTGCGGTGTCCTCGACGCTGTCCGTCACCTCGCGCGCTCCTTGGTCGTGGTCGTGCCCCGTCGTCCCCGTGCGCCGCCCCGCACGCTCAGTCTGTGCCGCCGCGGGACGGGCGGCCATTCGCCGCTCGGCGGCCGGGCGCGGCTCCGTCCCCGGTGGCGGTCGCCCGCCGGGGACGGAGCCGGGCCGGTGGTGCCTCAGAGTGCGTCCGGTCCCCGCTCGCCGGTGCGCACCCGTACCGCGTCGTCGACCGGGATGCTCCACACCTTGCCGTCGCCGATCTTGCCGGTGCGGGCGGCCTTGACGATGACGTCGGTCAGCTCCTCCGCATCGGCGTCCTCGGCCAGCACCTCGATCCGGATCTTCGGGACGAGATCGACGGTGTACTCGGCGCCGCGGTACACCTCCGTGTGCCCGCGCTGCCTGCCGTAGCCGCTGGCCTCGGTGATCGTCAGACCGTGCACCCCGAAGGCCTGCAGGGCGTCCTTCACCTCGTCCAGCCGGTGCGGCTTGATTACTGCCGTGATGAGCTTCACGCGTCCACCTTCTTTGTCAGGGCCTCGCCGAGTGCCGGTCCCTTGCGGCCGATGGAGCCGCCGCCCGCGCCGGTGAAGTCGTACGCCGTCTCCGCATGCGCGGCCTGGTCGATGCCGGCGACTTCCTCGTCCTCGCCGACCCGGAAGCCCATCACCAGGTCGATCGCCTTGGCAAGGACGTACGAGACGACCAGGGAGTACAGCAGCACACAGACCACGCCGACGGTCTGCCGGCCGAGCTGCTCGAAGCCGCCGCCGTAGAACAGGCCCTTGGCCTTGCTCTGCACCCCTCCGGTGGCGAACAGGCCGATCAGCAGCGATCCGGCGATACCGCCGACGAGGTGGACGCCGATGACGTCGAGGGAGTCGTCGTAGCCGAGCTTGTACTTGAGGTTGACGGCCATGGCGCACAGCACACCGGCGATCGCGCCGACCGCGATGGCACCCAGCGGGCTGACCGCGCCGCAGGCCGGGGTGATCGCGACGAGTCCGGCGACCGCGCCGGAGGCCGCGCCGAGCGTGGTGAACGAGCCGTGCCGGAGCTTCTCGTACGCCAGCCAGCCGAGCATCGCGGCGGCGGTGGCGACCTGGGTGTTGACGAAGGCGACCGCGCCGATGCCGTCGTCGTTGCCGAGCCAGGAGCCGGCGTTGAAGCCGAACCAGCCGAACCACAGCAGACCGGCGCCGAGCATCACCAGCGGGAGGCTGTGCGGCCGCATCGGGTCCTTCTTGAAGCCGATCCGCTTGCCGACGACGAGGAGGACGCCGAGCGCCGCGGCACCGGCGTTGATGTGCACGGCCGTCCCGCCCGCGAAGTCGATGACCTTCAGCTCGAACAGCCAGCCGCCCTCGCCCCACACCCAGTGGGCGACGGGGAAGTAGACGACGGTGACCCACAGCGCGATGAACAGCGCCCAGGCGGTGAACTTCACCCGGTCCGCGAGCGCCCCGCTGATCAGCGCCGGCGTGATGATCGCGAACATCAGCTGGAAGACCGCGAAGACATAGACCGGGATGGTGGTGGCGCCCCACAGCTCCGTCAGGCCGATGCCGCTGAGCCCGGCGAAGTTCCCGTTCCAGCCGATGAAGCCGCCTTTGTCGGTGCCGAAGGCGAGTCCGAAGCCGTACAGGACCCAGAGGATCGTCACGATGCCCAGGCTGATGAAGCTCATCATCAGCATGTTGAGCACGCTCTTGACCCGGACCATGCCGCCGTAGAAGAAGGCGAGGCCGGGTGTCATGACCATCACCAATGCGGAGCAGATCAGTATGAACCCGGTATTGGCCGGGCTCAGCGTCGCCTTGTCTGCTGCGAGCGTCAGGATGCCTGGGGGCATCGGCGTCTCCTCGTCGTCGATGCGGCCCGTGCGGGCGTGTTTCTGGTGGGCCGACTTCGCGATGAGGTTGTCGCAGCGTGGTTTCGGCCAAACCTTGCGGGTGTTTCGCCGCAGTGACGAAGACGCCCTCCGTGTTACGCCCCGATGAACTGCCGGGCCGGAACCACATCACCCGTTCAACCCACAGAAACCACGAATTGAGCACCCCCCACGGCGCCCAGCCACGTCCGCGAAAGCGGCGACGGTTCACGCGCAAGGGGGAGCCCGCACAACACAACCCGGCCGCGGCTGCCGCCCGCGTGACCTGGCATGGGGGAGCCGAGTCGGGCTGTACGGGGCGGTGGCCGCGGCCGGTGTTCTGGGGGCGGGGTGCCGTCAGACGGCCTCCGCGGTTTCGGGCAGCTGGCGGGTGAGCTCGTCGCTGAGCCGGATCACCTCGGCGACCCCGCCGAATTCCCGCGCCGCGTTGTCCACGGTCTTCCGCAGCCGGGTGTTGACCCGCTCGGAGCGGACCTGGCGGGCGAACGGGATCGCCTGCTGCGCCATCGCCGCGCAGGCCTCCGGCTCCTTCTGGAGCAGATGCACGGTGGCCATCCCGATGAGGTTGAGCGCGTACGAACGCTGGTGCTCGGGGTCCTTGCCGAAGAGCTCCACGGCGCGCCGCATGACGGGCTCGGCGAGCGAGGCGTAGGTGGGGCTGCGGCCGGCGACATAGGCGAGGTCGCGGTAGGAGTGGGCGTTCTCGGCGTTGAGTTCGGCCTCGGAGAAGAAGCGGATCCAGTCCGGCTCGGGCTCGCCGGGCAGTGCGTCGGAGAAGGTGTCCTCGGCCATCCGGACCGCCCGCTTGACCTTGCTGGGCTGGCCCATACCGGCGTAGGCGCGGGCCTCCATCGCATACAACATGGCCTGGGTGCGCGGGGTGGCGGTCTCCCGGCTGCCGTACTGGGCGAGGTGGATCAGCTCCAGTGCGTCGTCGGGCCGGCCGAGGTGGATCATCTGCCGGCTCATGCTGGAGAGGATGTACGAGCCCAGGGGGCGGTCGCCGGCTTCCTTGGAGGCGTGCAGCGCGAGCACGAAGTACTTCTGCGCGGTGGGCTGCAGGCCGATGTCGTAGCTCATCCAGCCGGCGAGTTCGGCGAGTTCGGCGGCGACCTTGAAGAGCCGCTTGGCGACCGGCGCCGGCTGCGGCTCCTGCAGCAGGTCGGTGACCTCGTGAAGCTGGCCGACCACCGCCTTGCGCCGCAGCCCGCCGCCGCACTGCGCGTCCCACTGGCGGAACATCGCGGTCGTCGACTCCAGCAGGTCCAGCTCCGGCTTGGACAGCCGCGCGGGCCGGCGGGCGCGGTCGGGCTCCTCCGCGCCGCCCTGGCCCGCGGGCACCGGGACCAGCCAGCGCTGCATCGGCTCGATGAGGCTGGGTCCCGCGGCGAGCGCAAGGGAGGTGCCGAGGAAGCCGCGGCGGGCCAGCATCAGGTCGCTGCGGGAGAACTCGCTGATGAGGCTGACCGTTTGGGCGCCGGCCCAGGGCAGGTCCACACCGGAGACCGACGGGGACTGGTGCGCGGAGCGCAGGCCCAGCTCCTCGATGCCGACCACACAGCCGAAGCGTTCGGAGAACAGCTCGGACAGGATCCGCGGGATGGGCTCGCGCGGCTGCTCGCCGTCGAGCCAGCGGCGCACCCGGGAGGTGTCGGTGCTGATGTGGTGGGCGCCCATCTGGCGGGCCCGGCGGTTGACCTGCCGGGCCAGCTCCCCCTTGGACCAGCCGCTGCGCATGAACCACGAACCCAGCTGTGCGTTGGGTTGCTTGACGGCGTCGGTGCCGCCCGTGCCGCCGTTGCCGCCCACTGGAAGCCCCCATCCCGATCGCTGGCTTGACGCCTTGCCTGATGCCTGGTGCGAACCACCCACAGGCCGCCGTCCGTTACGACGCCTGTCCGGGGTACATCTACCCGATCACGGTTTCCGGCCACACCTTTTGGCCTGTGCTCGACCTGTGCGTTGCCACCGGCATACCCGTGCGAAGGGTGCCTCTCCGGGGTTCGCGCACCGAAAGTAATCCTACGATCACGCCCGACGCGAGGGCGATCGCGGAAACGCCACCATTCGCCACCCCTTCGAATGAACTCCCCCTCCAGCTCTCGCGATTGACTTGACAGAGGCCGAAGAACGCCGGGCGGAGCGAAGCGCACAAGGGCTCACGGGCCGCACCGCACCACCCGGCTCACCACCGCACCACGGGCCGTCGACGGAGGGTGCGCGGCGCCGGACCGTCAACCCGCCGACTCGTAACCACTGGCACGCACCACCCGTTGGAGGGGGCATGGGCTTCACGATCGGCGGCATCCGAGAGATGCGTTCCAGCTCCCGGCGCCGCGCCCGCTCGACCGAGATCTCGGCGGTGGCGGAGTACACCGGACTGTGGGGCTGGGACGTCGTCCCCGGCGCCCGGGCGGTCCGCGCGGGCAGCGGCCGTACGGACTGCTCGTGCGGCGCCGCCGACTGCCCCTCCCCCGGTGCTCATCCGCTGGCCTTCGGCGCGGAGCTGACGGCCGGTGCCGGCTGGGAGAAGGCCGCCGCGGCATGGGCGGAGACGCCCGGCGCCGCGATCCTCCTCCCGGTGGGCCGGTCGTTCGACGTCCTCGACGTGCCGGAGGCCGCGGGCCGCAACGCGCTGGCGCGGCTGGAGCGGATGGGTCTGCCGCTGGGCCCCGTCGCGGTGACTCCCACTGGCCGTGCGCTGTTCTTGGTCGCCCCTGGGGCGGCCGTGCGACTGCCCGATCTGCTCTACCGGATGGGCTGGGACGACGCCTCGCTCGACCTGCACTCCCTGGGCCCCGGCGACCATCTCACCGCGCCCCCCTCCGACCTCGGCGGCCACGGCCCGATGCGCTGGCTGCGCCCGCCGGCCCTGGACACCGCCGCCCGGCTGCCCCAGGCGCGGCTGATGCTGGGAACCCTCGCGTACGCCTGCAACCGCTCGGCGGTACGGACCGGCCGAAGCGCTGCGCCCCGGCCGTAGCAAGACACCGGCAACCGCCCGGCCCGAAGACTCCGGCCGGACATGGCACGGCCCCCGGTACCCGTCGAGTACGGGTCCGGGGGCCGGTGACGGTGCAGGCGCGAGGCCCTGGCCGCGATCAGTCGATCAGGGCGTCGACGAAGGCCTCCGGCTCGAACGGAGCCAGGTCGTCCGCTCCCTCGCCCAGGCCGACGAGCTTGACCGGGACGCCGAGTTCGCGCTGGACGGCGACGATGATGCCGCCCTTGGCGGTGCCGTCGAGCTTGGTGAGCACCACACCGGTGATGTCCACGACCTCGGCGAACACCCGCGCCTGCACCAGGCCGTTCTGGCCGGTGGTGGCGTCCAGGACGAGCAGCACCTCGCCGACCGGGCCGTGCTTCTCGACGACCCGCTTGACCTTGCCGAGCTCGTCCATCAGGCCGGTCTTGGTGTGCAGCCGGCCCGCGGTGTCGATCAGGACGACGTCGGCGGCCTCGGCGATGCCTTCCTTCACCGCGTCGAAGGCGATGGAGGCGGGGTCACCGCCCTCGGGTCCGCGGACCGTACGGGCGCCGACCCGCTCGCCCCAGGTCTGGAGCTGGTCGGCGGCGGCGGCGCGGAAGGTGTCGGCGGCGCCGAGGACCACGGACTTGCCGTCGGCGACCAGGACCCGGGCGAGCTTGCCGGTGGTGGTGGTCTTGCCGGTGCCGTTGACGCCGACGACCATCACGACGCCGGGGATCTCGTCGCCGCCGTTGCCGATGCCGTTGGCGGTGTGCACGGTGCGGTCGGCGTCCGTGCCGATGAGGGTGAGCAACTCCTCGCGCAGCAGCGCGCGCAGGTCCTCGGGGGTACGGGTGCCGAGGATCTTGACCCGCTCACGCAGCCGCTCGACCAGCTCCTGGGTGGGGGTGACGCCGACGTCGGCGGTCAGCAGGGTGTCCTCGATCTCCTCCCAGGTCTCCTCGTCGAGGTGTTCCCGGGAGAGCAGGGTCAGCAGGCCCTTGCCCAGGGTGTTCTGGGAGCGGGAGAGCCGGGCGCGCAGCCGGACCAGCCGGCCCGCGGTGGGCTCGGGGACCTCGATCGCGGGGGCGACGGGCGCCTCGGGCTCGGCGGCCGGTGCCTCGGCCGCGGGGGCCTCGGCGGTGGGCAGCGTGACTTCTTCGATGGTGCGACGCTCTTCGTCGCGGGGGGTCTCGGCCTCCTCACCGACATGCGGTTCGGCGGGGGGCGCGCTGACGGAGGGCTTCGGGGCGGCCGGCGGGGACGGCGGCAGCCGCTTCTTCTTGCGGCCGCTGACGACGAGCCCGCTGATCGCGCCGAGCACGACCACGGCGATGACTACAGCAAGGATGACGATGTCCATAACCCCTCCAGTATCAGCCACGCTCCAGCCGTGGGGACTGCACGCGCCGAACCTGGAGGGGCGGTGTCCGGAAAGCATCGCCCCGGCACCACGGCGGCCGGCCGGGGCGCGCGTCCGGCCCCGCGCGCGGCCTGCGGCACCGGGCCGGAACGTGGCCGGGCGCGGCACCTTTCCCCTGATCGGAGCGGCTTCGGGGTGCTGACCGGCGGGGCCGGATTGGACCGTTGGACGAGGTTGGGCGACACTCGTCCTCGTCGTGGAGTCCAACAGCGCATATCAGCAGAAGTTGGATCAAAGTACGATGGTGGACGGCCGCGCAACGCGCGTAGAGTCCTGGCAACCAATTTCGGCCAGGCACCAAAGCTGCTGCCTGCACCTCCGCCCCCGGGGGTGCCCCCCGTTCCCCGCACGGAGATACCTGCACCAATGGGCACCACGTCCGCATCCGCTCCCGCATCCGAAGGCGCCGTCGAGGTCCGCGGCATCGAGCCCGTTCCCGACGACGAACGTCAGGGCCGCGTCCGCGAACTCTTCCCGACCTGGGTCGCCGCCAACATCAGCGTGTTGTTGCTCACCATGGGCGCCTCGCTCGTGGTCAACAACGGACTGAACTTCTGGCAGGTCCTGCTGGTGGCCGCGATCGCCGCGGCCGTCGCCTTCGGGATGGTGGGGGTGCTGTCGGTCTCGGGCAAGTGGGGCGGCGCGCCCGGCGCGATGCTCTCCCGGGCCGCCTTCGGCGTCCGCGGCAACTACTTCCCCGGCGCGATCCTGTGGGTCGCCCGTTTCGGCTGGGAGACGATCAACGCGGTCACCGGCGCCTACGCCGTGCTGACCGTGCTGCATCTGCTGCTCGGCGTCGAGAGCAACAACGTCCTCGTCGTCGTCACCCTGCTCGCCTTCGTCGCCGTCACGTATCTGGTGAGCGGACTGGGCCGCAAGGCGCTGAACGTCTGCAACAAGTACTCGACGTATCTGTTCGGCCTGTTCAGCATCATGGTGCTGGTCTACCTGGTCGCCACGATGAACTGGGACGCCATCTTCGCCAAGAAGGCCGGCACCACCGCCATGGTGATCGCCGGTATCGGCACCATCGCGGCCGGCGGTATCAGCTGGGTGCCCACCGGCCCCGACTTCGCGCGCTACCTCCCGCACTCCGCGTCCGGCAGGAAGATCGTCGGCGCCACCGTCTCCGGCGCGGCCCTGGTGCTGCTGCCGATGGTGCTGATGGGCGGCGTGATGGCGGTCTCCAGCCCGAAGCTGGCCGGTCAGAACACCGACCCGATGTCGTTCCTGGGCACCATCCTGCCGCCCTGGCTCGCCGTGCCATACCTGATCACCGCACTGGTCGGCATGGTGCTGATCAACAGCCTGTCGATGTACTCCGCGGGGTTCACCGCCCAGACCATGGGCGTCAAGCTGCCGCGTGCCCTCGCGGTCAGCATCAACGCCGTCATCAGCCTGGTCGGCGGCCTGTTCATGATGCTGGTCGCCAAGGACTTCATCGGCCAGTTCATCGCCTTCCTGACGCTGCTCGCGGTCTCCTTCTCCGCCTGGATCGGCGTCTACGGCATCGACATGGCCCGGCGGCGCAAGCTGGCGGTGCGCTATGACGCCGACAGCCTGATGGACACCGGCCGCACCAGCCGCTACTGGTACGTCGGCGGCTTCTGCTGGCAGGCCATGACCGCCTGGGGCGTGGCGCTCGCCGCGGGCCTGTGCTTCACCAAGGTCCAGTGGTTCACCGGCCCGTTGGCCACCACCTGGATCGGCGAGAACGGGCTGGGCTGGGCGGCCACGATCGCGATCGCCGCGCTGGTCTTCGCCGTACTGCCGTCGCCGAAGGAGACCGTCCCGGCGACCGGAACGGACGAGTCGGCCGAGGCGGCCGAGGCGCGGCAGTCGGTCGAGGTGGGCTGACCGGTCCCCCGTCCCGCCGGACTTCCCCTCTAGTGATCTGACGCTTCGTCAGCTAACGTCCCCTTCGCCAACCGCCTTGGCGAAGGGGACGTTTGCGATGTCTGCCCTGCCGGTCCTGCGGATCAACCTCGTCGACCCCGCACCCACGCCCGCCACGCTGTCCGCGCGCTACCGGGCCGCCGTCGAGATGGCGGCGTTCGCCGACGACCGCGGCTTCGGCATGGTCCAGACCGAGGAGCACCACGCCACCACCAACGGCTGGATGCCCGCCCCCCTCACCTTCGCGGGCGCCGTTTTCGGTGCCACCCGCCGGATCGGCGTCACCGTCTCCGCGCTGATCACCCCGCTGCACGATCCGCTGCGGCTGGCCGAGGACCTCGCCTCGCTCGATCTGCTCAGCGGCGGGCGGCTGATGACCGTGGCCGGCCTCGGCTACCGGGAGGAGGAATACGCGGCGCATGGCAAGGACTGGCCGGGCCGCGGCGCGCTCCAGGACGAGGTGCTGGAGACCCTGCTGTCCGCCTGGACCGGTGAACCGTTCACGTATCAGGGGCGTACGGTCCAGGTCACCCCGCGCCCGTACACCCAGCCGCATCCGCCGCTGCTGATCGGCGGCAGCTCCCGCGCCGCGGCCCGGCGCGCGGCCCGGCTGGGACTTCCCTTCTTCCCCAGTGCCCGTCTCCCCGCGCTGGAGGCCTACTACCACGAGCAGCGCGCCGTCTTCGGCACCGACGGATGGGTGATGCAGCCGCCGGAGCGGACCGCGCTCCTCCACCTCTCCGAGGACCCGGACCGAACCTGGGCCGAGTACGGCGGCCATCTGCTGCACGAGGCCCGGATGTACGCCTCCTGGCAGTCCGCCGGCAGCCGCTCCGCGGTGCGCTCGGCGGCCCGGGACGTCGCGGCGCTGCGCGAGGAGGGCGTCTACCGCGTCGTCACCCCCGGCGAATGCCTCCGGCTCGCCCGGCAGGCGGGCGGCCAGGGGGCGCTGATCCTGCATCCGCTGTGCGGCGGGATGCCCGTCGACGAGGGCTGGCGCTCGCTGCATCTGTTCGCCGAGCGGGTGCTGCCCCGCCTCGACGGCTGACGGGCCTCACCGGCCGCCCGTGAAGCCCCGCCCGGGCCGGCCCGGCCACCGGCCCGGCCACAAAAAAGGGGTACTGCCCGGGGTCCCTGATGACCCGGGGCAGTACCCAGTGCTGAGGAGAGGGCTGGCGGGGGGTTAGCCCATCTCCTCCAACGCCTTGCCCTTCGTCTCCTTCACGAACTTGAGCACGAAGGGGATCGAGAGCAGGGCGAAGACTGCGTAGATGACGTACGTACCCGAGAGGTTCCAGTCGGACAGGCTCGGGAAGCTGGCCGTGATGGCCCAGTTGGCGATCCACTGCGCGGAGGCGGCGACGCCCAGCGCGGCGGCACGGATCTTGTTCGGGAACATCTCGCCGAGGAAGACCCAGACCACGACGCCCCAGGAGAGGGCGAAGAAGAGCACGAAGACATGGGCGGCGATCAGTGCCACGGTGCCTTCGGCGTGCGGCAGGGTGCCGGCCGCGGTCTTGGCGGAGAAGGCCCAGGCCTCCAGGGCGAGCGAGACGGCCATACCGGCCGAGCCGATCAGCGCCAGCGGGCGGCGGCCGATCCGGTCCACGAAGATCATGGCGATCACGGTGCCGATGATGTTGATGATCGACGTCGTGAAGCTGTAGAAGAACGAGGCGCTCGGGTCGATGCCGACGGACTGCCACAGGGCCGAGGAGTAGTAGAAGGCCACGTTGATGCCGACCAGCTGCTGGAAGACCGACAGGCCGATACCGACCCAGACGATCGGCAGGAAGCCCATCTTGCCGCCGAGCAGGTCCTTGAACGAGGACTTGTGCTCACGGCGCATCGCGTCCTCGATCTCGGCGACCCGGGTTTCGAGGTTCACGGACTTGCCCTCGACCTCGGCGAGCACCTCCTTGGCGCGGGAGACCTTGCCGACGGAGATCAGGTAGCGCGGCGACTCGGGGATCGCGAAGGAGAGCAGACCGTAGAGGACGGCCGGGACGACCATCACGCCGAGCATCCACTGCCAGGCCTCCAGGCCGGCGAGGGTGCCGCGCTGGTTGCCGTCGGCGAGGTTGAGGATGCCCCAGTTGACGAGCTGGGAGACCGCGATACCGACGACGATCGCGGCCTGCTGGAACGAGCCGAGCCGGCCGCGGTAGGCGGACGGCGAGACCTCGGCGATGTAGGCCGGGCCGATGACCGAGGCCATACCGATGGCGAAACCGCCGATGATCCGCCAGAAGGCGAGGTCCCAGAGAGAGAACGGCAGGGCCGAGCCGACGGCGCTGATGGTGAACAGCACCGAGGCGATCTGCATCACCCGGATACGGCCTATGCGGTCCGCGATCCGGCCCGCGGTGGCGGCGCCGATGGCGCAGCCGATCAGCGCGACGGCGATCACCTGGGCGAGGACGGCGGACCCGACGTCGTAACGGCTGCGGATCGCCTCGACGGCACCATTGATGACGGAACTGTCATAGCCGAAGAGAAAGCCGCCCATCGCGGCAGCCGCGGTGATGAAGATGACATGGCCGAGGTGGTCGGGATGGGCCTTGCGGCCTTCCGGGACCGTCGGCTGCGCGGTGCTGGTCAACGTGAACTCCAGTGGCCCGGCTGCGCTGCCGGGCGTAGGGGGCTGGCCCTTCTAGTGGTGCATAGGTTGGGGGTACCCACCACTTGAAGGTAAAAGCAACGTTGCAGAGACTATGCCTTCAAGTTTCGAAGTCAATAGGGCGTGATGAATTTGTTTCTCGGGCGTCCCAGTGGTCATTCGTTCAAGTTCTGAACTGATGGGGTGTCGGATACTCCGGGCGATCATCAGCGGAGCCTGAAGGCGGCCGTCCCGCCCGCCGGCACCGGTCCGCGGCCGCCGCACGAGCCGCCCGCGCGACCCCGGTCAGTGCAGCCGCTGGCTGATGACCTTCGATACTCCGTCCCCTTGCATCGATACCCCGTAGAGCGCGTCCGCGACCTCCATGGTGCGCTTCTGATGCGTGATCACAATCAGCTGGGAACTCTCCTGGAGTTCTTCCATGATCCGGATCAGCCGCTGGAGATTGGTGTCGTCCAGCGCGGCCTCCACCTCGTCCATCACATAGAACGGGCTGGGCCGCGCCTTGAAGATCGACACCAGCAGCGCCACCGCGGTCAGCGACCGCTCACCGCCGGACAGCAGCGACAGCCGCTTGACCTTCTTGCCGGGCGGACGCGCCTCCACATCCACCCCTGTCGCGAGCATGTCGCCCGGATCGGTGAGCACCAGCCGTCCCTCGCCGCCCGGGAACAGCCGCGCGAAGACACCCTCGAATTCCCGCGCGGTGTCGTGGTACGCCTCGGTGAAGACCTGCTCCACCCGCTCGTCGACCTCCTTGACCACCTGCATCAGGTCGGCCCGGGTCTTCTTCAAGTCTTCAAGCTGTTCGCTGAGGAACTTGTGGCGCTCCTCCAGCGCCGCGAACTCCTCCAGCGCCAGCGGGTTCACCTTCCCGAGCTGCTGGTACGCCCGCTCGGCGGCCCTGAGACGCTTCTCCTGCTCGGCCCGTACATAGGGCACCGGCTGATTGCGGGGATGCTCCGGATCGTCCGGGAGCGCCTCGCCCTCGGCGGGCGGTGACGGCGGCACCGGCTGCCCGGGGCCGTACTCGGACATCAGCCCGGCCGGCTCGACCCCCAGCTCCTCCAGCGCCTTGGTCTCCAGCTGCTCGATCCGCAGCCGCTTCTCCGCGCCCAGCACCTCGCCGCGGTGCATCGAGTCGGTCAGCTTGTCCAGCTCGGACTTCAGCTCCCGGCCCTGGTTGCGCTCGGCCACCAGCGCCTGTTCCCGCCCGGCCTTGGCCCGCTCCGCGGCGCCCCGCTCCTCCTCGGCCCGTACGACCGACACCTCGACATGCGCCAGCAGCTGCCGGGCACCGGCGGCGACCGCACCGGCCACCGTCGCCTCGTGCCGCAGCCGGGCGCGCCGCCGTTCGGCCCGCGCCCGTGCCTCGCGCTCGGCGCGCGCCCCGCGGTCCAGCGCGTCCGCCCGCCCGGCGAGCGCCTTCACCCGTTCCTCGTGCGTACGCGCCTGGAGCCGGGCCTCCATCTCGGTCTGCCGCGCGTTGGCACCGTCGGCGGCCAGCCGGTCCCGTACGGACGTGTCCGGCTCCTCCTCGCCGACGCCCGGCTCCTCCTCGGCCACCGCGAGGCGCTCGGCCAGCTCCTCGGCCTCCTCGGTGGCCCGCAGCAGCGCCTCCTCGGCCCTGGCCGCCGCCGCGTCACAGCGCTCGGCCTCGCCCGCGGCGGCCCGCGCCTGCCCGCCGAGCCGGCCCAGGTCCCCGGCGACCTTCGACTTCTCCCGGTCCGCCGCCCGCCGCCGCTCGGCCAGCTCCTCGACCAGCGCGGCACCCGCCGTACGGCGTTCCGCCGCGGCCCGCTGCGCCTCCGCCAGCTCCGCGCAGCGCGCCGCCAGTTCCTCCAGCTCGGCCGCCGCCTCGTCGACGGAGGCCTGCACCTCCAGCAGGCTCGGCGCCCCGGCGGAACCCCCCTGCGCGAAATGCGCCCCGAGCAGATCGCCCGCACCGGTCACGGCCATCAGCTCCGGCCGCGCCGCCACCAGCTCCTCGGCGTCCTCCAGCGTCCCGACCACCACGACGTCCCGCAGCAACCGGGCCACGGCGGCGGTCAGTTCCCCGGGTCCCCGGACCAGCTCCGCCGCCGGCACGGCCTCCGCACGGGGCCCGGCCGGCGCGGACGCCTCTGTCGCCCCGGCCGTCGCCGTACGGACATCCGGCACGGCTCCCGCGGCAGCCTCGGTGAGACCGTCGGCCCTACTGGCCCCAACGGCCCCCACCGCTCCCCCGCCCTCTGTGACCTCCGTGGCCTCCACGGCCCGCGCGGGCGCGGGAACCCTTCCCGCCGCGCTCGGGCCCCCGGCGGCGGCCCCCAGGACCATCGCCGCGCGCCCCGCGTCCTCCTTGCGCAGCAGCCGGATGGCCTCGGCGGCGGTGGCCGGGCCGGTGACGGCGACGGCGTCCGCGGCCGCGCCGAGCGCCGCCGCCACCGGGATCTCGAAGCCGGGGGTGACGGTCAGCAGTTCCGCGGCGGGCCCGAGCAGCCCGGTGAGGCGGTCCGCGGCGGCCAGCAGGGCACCGGTGCCGTCCTTGCGGCGCAGTCCGAGCGCCAGCGCGTCGTGCCGGGCGGCGGTCGCGGCCCGTTCGCGCTCGGCCGCGGTCAGCGCCTCGCGCGCGGCGGTCAGCGCGTTCTCGGTCTCCGTCAGTTCCCGGCGGGCCGCCTCATGCCGCTCCGCGATCTCCTCGTCGTCCGCGTCCAGCCCGTCGACCTCGGCCTTGAGCTGCTCGTACGCCTCCTGGGCGGTGTCCGCGCGCTGCCGGGCGGCGTCCCTGGCCTCGGCGAGCCGGCCGATCTCCGCCTGCGCCGAGGTGGCCCGGCCGCGTGCGGCGGTCGCCTGTCCGCTCAGCCGGGCCAGCCCCTCGCGGCGGTCGGCGATGGCACGGGC
This sequence comes from Streptomyces sp. NPDC058773, assembly GCF_042746015.1. NCBI lineage: Bacteria > Bacillati > Actinomycetota > Actinomycetes > Kitasatosporales > Streptomycetaceae > Streptomyces > Streptomyces sp. NPDC058773. The sequence goes on along the minus strand of NZ_JBHYPE010000008.1, from coordinate 136,872 downwards.
CACGTCCCGCAGCCGCCGCTCCTCGTCCGCCAACTGCCGCTCCAGCCCGGCACGGTGTTCGACGGTGTCCTCCAGCGCCCGGCTCGCCGCTTCCAGCGCGGCCGTCAACTCCGCCTCCTGCTCGCGGATCCGGGCCGCTTCCCGCTCCATGTCATCCGGGTCGCGGCCCTGCCGCTCCTCCGGCGGGGCCACCGTGGCGCTCTTGACCCGCGCCTCGGCCAGCGAGATCGTGCCGCGCACCCGCTCCGCGAGCTGCGACAGCTCGTACCAGGTCTGCTGCGCCCGCTGCACCCGCGGCGTCAGCGTACGGACCTGCTCCTCCAGCGCCGCCTCCCGCTGCTGGGCGCTGCGCAGCCGCTCCTCGGCGGCCTCCTTGCGTTCCTTGAGCGCCGCCTCGTCCGCGATCTCGGCCTCCAGCGCCCGGCGCAGGGTGACGAGGTCGTCGGCGAGCAGCCGCAGCCGGGCGTCGCGCAGATCCGCCTGGATGACCGCGGCCCGCCGGGCGACCGCGGCCTGCCGCCCCAGCGGTTTGAGCTGGCGCCGCAGCTCATCGGTCAGGTCCTGGACGCGGGCCAGATTGGCCTTCATCGCCTCCAGCTTCCGCAGCGCCTTCTCCTTGCGCTTGCGGTGCTTGAGGACGCCGGCCGCCTCCTCGATGAAGGCCCGGCGCCCCATCGGGTCGGCGTGCAGCACCCCGTCGAGCTGGCCCTGGCCGACGATGACATGCATCTCCCGGCCGATACCGGAATCGGAGAGCAGCTCCTGGATGTCCAGCAGCCGGCAGGTGTCACCGTTGATCTGGTACTCGCTGCCGCCGTTGCGGAACATGATCCGGGTCAGGGTGACTTCGGCGTACTCGATCGGCAGGGCACCGTCGGAGTTGTCGATGGTGAGCGAGACCTCGGCGCGGCCGAGCGGCGGCCGCCCGGTCGTCCCGGCGAAGATGACGTCCTCCATCTTCCCGCCGCGCAGCGACTTGGCGCCCTGCTCGCCCATGACCCAGGACAGCGCGTCCACGACATTGGACTTGCCGGAGCCGTTGGGACCCACGACGCAGGTGATGCCCGGTTCGAACCGGAGCGTCGTGGCGGAGGCGAAGGACTTGAAGCCTCGCAGGGTCAGACTCTTGAGGTGCACGCCGTGGGACTCTACCGGCCACCCCCGGGTGCGATACCCCAACATTCCGGGCCGCTCCCCGGGCCCGTACGGCCCCCGGGTATTCCGCGCCGTTCATTTTCGGTTTCACTGCCGAAAGTGCAGGGCACATCATGCGGTAAGGGAGGGCCGTCGGGGCTGAAATGACCGCGTGGTCGCAGAAAGCCGCAGTTCGAAGCCGCTTTACGAAGCGGCAGCACGAAGGGGCGGGAAACGACGAAGGGACGCCGAAGCGTCCCTTGCAGATCTTGAAGAGAGCGGTGCCTCAAGCGGCTGGCGAGCAGCCCTACCGGCCCTGGGGGCGGGGTCAGGTGAGCGCGGGCTCCGCCTGGGGTACGTCGATGTCGAGCATCGAGTCGTCGCGACGTGCGGCAGCGGACAGCATGTCGTTTTCGGCCTGCATCCGGATAAGCTCGGATTCAAGGTCTTGGACGCGCTGCTGAAGCCGCCGCATCTCGGAGAGGACTCGGGGGTCGGAGCCGCCGACGTAACCGAGAAGCGCCTTTGCCATGATGGATGGTCCTCCACAATGAGTGACCGACCGAAGCGGTGTGGGTCGTGAGGGATTCGCACCCGCGGTGCTTGTCATTCTCTGGTGTACTCAATGCCAAACAGCTAAGGTGCGCGGGGATTCCAGAGTCTCACCAAACGGTTTGACGGTCAACACGATCACGCCCCGTATCCTCGGGCGCCTGAGAGTGCGCGGCCTGAACGGCACTGCGGCTACTCCCCAGAAAGGTCCCGCGGGGGCGTGGAGATCATCCGTACAGCGGCAGCCTTGCACGGGTCGGCCGAGTTGGCAACCACCAGGCCTTATCTCCCGTAAGCAGCTGACAAAGACGCACCCGCAAGATCGTCCTCATGGGCCGTACGGACGGTTCCGGCGGGCCGGATCAGCGGATCTCGAAGCCGTCATAACCCCCGCGCGGCGTGTCCCAGATCTCAGTTACTCCGTCGACCCGCCCGGGCGTGTCTCCGGTGCGGAGCCAGTCGAGCAACTGATCGCAGTGCTCCTTCGGGCCCTCGGCGACCACCTGGACGCGGCCGTCTCCGAGGTTGACGGCAAATCCGGCGAGTTCGCCGATGCGAAGGGCGTTGGCGCGGGTGAACCAGCGGAACCCGACGCCCTGGACGCGACCGCGCACCCACGCGGTCACTCGGACAGCTTCATTCATGTGTGCACGCTAACCGGCCATTTGCTCAGTGGTCACTTCGGCCCCTCGCGCCATGGCGTACAGTCCCCCGACAGCGGGGCTCACCCTTATGGGTGAGTCATCTTGACGCCAGGAAGGCTGTGCGGCGGCAGCCGCTCCACTGGAGCGGGTGCTTGCACCGGTGGAAGGAAGACAGCGGATGGGCCGCCATCGACGCTCTGCTCCCCATACTCCCGAAGCCCCCGGTGCGGGGGCGGTTGACGCACCGACGGCCGAGATGCCGGCCGCGACCCGGCACCGCGGACATCGCGCGGCGGGCGGCCGCGGTACGGCGCCCGTCCGGACCGGACTGCTCGGCGTCTCCGCGGTGGTGGCGATGGGGGCCGTGGCGGTCGCCTCCGGACTGATCCCCGGCCACGGCCAGTTCGACGGGGGTGCGGACGGCGAGCAGGGCGACCGGGTACGGGCCGGTTCGCTGCCGGAGGCCACCGCGCCGCAGGGCGGTGTCTCGGCGTCGCCGACCGACCGCGTCACCCAGGAGGCGACCCGCGGCGGGGACCGCACCAAGGCCCCCGACGGCCGGCGCCCCTCCCCCGCCGCCACCCGCCCGGTGTCCCCGGCGCCTCACCAGCCGTCCAAGTCCCCCACCGGGAGGACGGGTTCGCACAAGCCCGCCGAGCGCGCCGAACGGCCCGCCTCCGCGGCGCCCGAGCGCAGCGTGGCGGCGTCGAAGACCCCGGACGCCCAGCCGTCCGCCGAGGCCCAGGTCCTGTCGCTGGTCAATCAGGAGCGCGCCCAGGCCGGCTGCTCCCCCGTGACGGCGGACCGGGAACTGGCCGGTCTCGCGCAGGATTTCAGTGACGACATGGCCCGGCGCGGCTTCTTCGACCACACCGACCCGGACGGCGACACACCCTGGGACCGCGCCCGCGACGCGGGCATAGACGACCTCGGCGGCGAGAACATAGCCCGCGGCCAGGCCGATGCACAGTCCGTCATGGACTCCTGGATGAACAGCCCCGGCCACCGCGCCAACATCCTCAACTGCGAGTACAAGACCCTCGGCGTCGGCGCCCACTTCGGCTCCGGCGGCCCGTGGTGGACGCAGGATTTCGGCTTCTGAGGCAGCCCGCCCCCGGCGGCACCACCGCGACGGACGAAGGCCCGCGCCGCCCCGTGATCGGCACGGGGCGGCGCGGGCCTTCTGCGTACCGGCCTTGCCGGCCCGCGGTGCACCGGTCAGGCGGCGAGGGCGGCGCGGCCCGCGACGACGATCCGGGCCTGCTCGGTGATCCGGCGGCCGAGGTGCTCGGCGGTGGCGATATCGGCCTTGTGGACACCCTCGGCGCCCTGGTCATTGGGCGACTGGGCGGCGGCGCCGAGGAAGAAGCCCAGCCGGTTGAGGTCGTTCTCGGACGCGGTGGAGGAGTTCCAGCCGGGGAGCAGGTTGAGGCTGACCCAGTTCATGCCGTGCTGGGCGGCGAGCACCGTGAAGAACTGCAGGGTGTGCAGCTTGTCCCCGCTCTTGGAGGCGGAGTTGGTGAAGCCCGCGGCGAGCTTGTCCTGCCAGGCGCGGGCCGCCCAGCGCTTGGCGCTCGCCTCGGCGAAGGTGTGGAAGGCGCCGGAGGCCGTACCCATGTAGGTCGGCGAGCCGAAGACGATCGCGTCGGAGCCATCGAGCAGCTCCCACTGGTCTTCGGTGATCTCGTCGACCTTGATCAGGTGCACGGTGGCACCGGCCTCGACGGCGGCGGCGCGGACGGCCTCGGCCAGGACGGCGGTGTGGCCGAAGCCGGAGTGGTACGCGAGCGAGACGACGGGGGCGGGCAGGGCAGGCGTGGTCACGGCGGTTCTCCTCGGGTTCAAGGCATCCCGGACGGTCGGTGCCCGGGAGGTGGTGAGAAGAAGAAAAGCACTAACTTTTAGAAAGCGCAACCCGTTGGTTAGCGCTGCATCGGGGTAGGGTGTGTCCATGGCGACCGAAACCACCGGCGAGACGGCCGAGGAGCCCACCCCCGGCTGTACGGACGACCTGGCCTATGACGTGTTCGCGCGCGACTGCCCGTCCCGTGACGCGCTCCGGCACATCACCGATAAATGGGGCAGTCTGACGCTCGGCGCGCTGCTCGACGGGACCTTCCGGTTCAACGAACTGCGCCGCCGGGTGGCCGGGGTGAGCGAGAAGATGCTGGCCCAGACCCTGCACGCACTGGAGCGGGACGGGCTCGTGCACCGCGAGGCGCAGCAGACCAACCCGCCCCGGGTGGATTACGCACTGACGCCGCTGGGCGACCAGGTCGCCCGTCAACTGCGGCTGCTGATCGACCTGGTGGAGGACCGGATGCCGCAGGTCATGCAGGCCCGCGAGGACTACGACGCCCAGCACACCACGGGCTGACCCGGCGGCCCGGCCGCGGCCCGGCGCTCAGGCGCGCGGCGGCCGCTGGCAGCGGGGGCAGTAGTAGCTGGAGCGGTTCATCCAGGGCCGGCGGCGGATCGGGGTGCCGCAGCGGCGGCAGGGCTCGTCCTCGCGGCCGTAGGCGTCCAGGGAGCGCTCGAAGTAGCCGGACTCACCGTTGACGTTGACATAGAGGCTGTCGAAGCTGGTGCCGCCGACGGCCAGCGCGGCGTTCATCACGTCCCGTACGTGGCCGAGGAGTTCGGCGGTGCGCGGCCGGGTGAAGGTGGCGGTCGGCCGCTCGTAGTGGAGCTTGCTGCGCCACAGCGCCTCGTCCGCATAGATGTTGCCGACGCCGCTGATCAGCGTCTGGTCGAGCAGCGCCCGCTTGACGGTGGTGCGGCGGCGGCGCAGCGCGGCGTGGAAAGCGGCGTCGTCGAAGGCCGGATCGAGCGGGTCCCGGGCGATGTGGGCGATGGTGTCGGGCAGCTGGTCGGGGTCGCCGGGCACGGTGTCGTGCAGCGAGAGACCGCCGAAGGTGCGCTGGTCGACGAAGCGGAGCTCGGTGTCCACGGCGTCGGCGAAGCGGATGCGGATGCGCAGGTGCTTCTCATCAGGGGCGCCCTGTGGCTGCACCAGCAGCTGACCGCTCATCCCGAGGTGGGCGAGGACCGCCAGCCCGTGGGTGACGGACGGCGTGACCACCGGGCCGATGCCCTCCGCGGCGGTCTGGGCGGCCGGACCGCCGCCGGTCACCGGGATCCAGAGGTACTTGCCGCGCCGGCGCGCCGTACCGAGCCGCAGCCCCTTGAGCCGGGCCGCGAAATCGGCCGCCCCGGCCGTGTGCCGGCGGATCGCCCGCGGATGCCGCACCTCGACGGCGTCGATCGTGCGGCCGCTGACCCAGCGCTCCAGTCCGCGGCGTACGACCTCGACCTCGGGCAGCTCGGGCACGGAGGGCTCCTTGGGAACGACGGTGCGGCGAAAGCCTCTGACCCCGTCCGGGGCGACGCGCGGCCGCCCCGGACGGGGTCAGAGGGGGTGCTTCAGTGTGCCGCCGGCGAACCGTCGCCGGCGGCCGGAGCCGAGCCTTGGGCCCCGGGCGACGCCTCGTCGCCGGAGGCCGCCGCCTTGGCCGCCTCGTCCGCCGCGGCGCGGATCGCGCGCCACGCGGACTCGGCCGCCTGCTGCTCGGCTTCCTTCTTGCTGCGGCCGGTGCCGGTGCCGTACGAGACACCACCGACGCGGGCGGCAGCAGTAAAGGTCTTCTCGTGGTCGGGGCCGGTCTCGGTGACCAGGTACTCGGGCACGCCGAGGCCTTCGGTCGCGGTGAGTTCCTGGAGACTGGTCTTCCAGTCCAGGCCCGCTCCCAGGCTGGAGGACTTCTCGATGAGCGGGTCGAAGAGCCGGTGCACCAGCTCGCCCGCCGCGTCGAGACCCTGGTCGAGATAGACCGCGCCGATCACCGCTTCGAGGGTGTCGGCGAGGATGGATGCCTTGTCCCGGCCGCCCGTGCCCTCTTCGCCCCGTCCGAGGCGGATGAAGGCACCGAGGTCGAGGCCGCGGCCCACCTCGGCGAGCGCACGCGAGTTGACCACCGCGGCCCGGAGCTTGGCCAGCTGGCCTTCCGGGAGATCGGGGTGGATGCGGTACAGCGTGTCCGTGACCACCAGGCCGAGCACCGAGTCCCCGAGGAATTCGAGCCGCTCGTTGGTGGGCAGACCGCCGTTCTCGTATGCGTACGAGCGGTGGGTCAGCGCACGCACCAGAAGGGCGGACTCGAGGTGGTACCCGAGCCGCCCTTCCAGAAGCGTGTGGGACGAGGCCGTGTCCGCCGGTGTCGGTTCATCCCCGCGCTTGCGGGAAGTCGCATTGGCGTCTGACATGAAGCCTGTCACCAGCCGCTCAGACCTCGAGGACCTGGCGCTTGTTGTAGGTGCCGCAGCTCGGGCACGCGATGTGCTGCTGCTTCGGCTCGTGGCAGCGCTCGCACGCCACCAGGGTGGGGACCGCAGCCTTCCACTGCGACCGGCGGTGGCGCGTGTTGCTGCGCGACATCTTCCGCTTCGGAACAGCCACGGCTACTTCTCCTGCTTCTCGTCGACGCCCGCTTCGGCGCCGCCCATGTTGTCCTTCTCGCCGTCCTTGACGGTCCCGGCGAGTCCCTGCAGTGCCGCCCAACGGATGTCGACGGCGTCGTGGTGGTGGTCCGGGTCGTCCGCCAGCCGCGCTCCGCAATCGGAGCACAGACCGGGGCAGTCGTCCTGGCACACCGGCTGCATCGGCAGTGCAAGCACCACCGCGTCACGCAGCACGGGTTCGAGGTCGAACAGGTCGTCCTCGAGGAAGAGGGTGTCCTCCTCGTCCTCGGCGTCGTCGCCGGCGTCCTCATGGACCCTGGCGTCGGCGTCGGGGTAGGCGAACATCTCCTGGAAGTCCGCGTCGAGCTCTCGCTCCAGCGGCTCCAGACACCTTACGCACTCCCCCTTGACGGTTGCACGGCCGGTGCCTGTGACAAGCACCCCGTCCATGACCGACTCCAGGCGGAGGTCGAGCTCGATCGGTGCGCCCTCGGGCACGCCGATGACCTCGTTGCCGAGGTCCCGGGGGGCCTCGACGGAGCGGGAGGCCCTCTTCAGCGCACCGGGACGCCGGCCCAGCTCGCGTGTGTCGAACACGAGAGGGGAACGGTGGTCGAGGCGGGCGTTGATGGCTTCCTGCTTTCTACGGGGATTACGTGCCGCCCGTATTCCGGTGATGCAGGATTCGGGCAGCAAGGATCGCGGGCATACGCGCGACCGAAGAGCCAGGATACTGGACGGGCCCCGATAGGCCCAATCCGCTGCCGCTCTTCCCCCCGGTCCCGCGGGCGGGGCGTCTACTGGCGCCGCTCCTCGTACTGCCGGAGCTGATCCAGGTCGATCATGCTGGTGTCGAAGAGGCTGGTCTCGTCCAGTGCGCCGGGCTGGGCGGCGTGACCGTGCGGGGCGTGCTGGGGCTGCGGGGGCACCTGCTGCGGGAGGTACCCGTGCGGGTCGTAGCCCTGCTGCTGGGCCTGCTGCCAGTCATAGCCGTAGGGGTTCTGCTGCTGGGGGTCCTGGGCGTATGCCGCGTCCTGCGGCTGCTGATAGCCGTAGACGTCCTGCTGCGGGTAGGCCGCGGGGTCGGCGTAGTAGCCCTGCTGCTGGAGCTGGGGCTGGAGGGGCTGCTGCGGCTCCTGGGGCTGCTGCTGGGGTTGCGCCGGGGGCATCGGGGGTGCCTGGGGCGGCTGCGGGGCCTGGTCGGCACCGATGCCCGCCAGACCGGCGAGGTACTCGGCGTCCGCCTGCGGATGCCCGGACTGCGGATCGCCCTGCGTCGCCAGATGGACGGCCAGCTCATCGATCGCACGGGCGCCCTGAAGCTTGTCGCGGCCCCGGCCGACCGCCTCCAGCGTCTTGGTCAGCACGGCCTGGAACGCCCCGAACTTGGCATCCACATAGGCGTCGGCGCGCTGCCTGAGGGTCTCCGGGTCGCCGCTGCGCTCCGGGGCCTCGGCGTCCTCGTAGCCCTGCTCGTCGAGCCCCGGCCCGCGGCCGAGGAGCTTCTCGCGGCCGCGGTCGACGGAGCCGATGGTCTTGGTGAGCACGACCTCGAAGTTGGCCAGCTTGCTGTCCACGTAGTCGTCGGCCTCGGCGCGGATCTCCTCCGCCTCCCGGCGGGCCTCCGCCAGGATCCGGTCCGCCTCCTCCTGGGACTGCCGGGCGACCTCGGTGTCGGAGATCAGCGAACCGCGCTGGGCGTGCGCGGTCTCGATGATCCGCTCCGCCTCGGCCCGCGCCTCCTCGACCACCTGCTCCCGCCCGCCGAGCAGCTCCTGCGCCTGCGCGAGGGAGCCCGGCAGCGCCGCGCGCACCTCCTCCAGCATGGCGAGCAGCTCGGCGCGGTTGACCACGCACGAGGCCGACATGGGCATGGACCGGGCGCCGCCGACGGTCGCGACGATGTCGTCGAGCTTCTTCTGCACGTCCACCTTGGACTCGCCACTCTCTGAAGGGTTGGAACGACGGGAACGGGACGACTGTACGTCCACCGGCCCACCCCCCGACACCACCTGACGCCCCGTCAGTCCGGCATCGCGCGCGGTGCGCCGGGTGCGGCGCTCAGTCCTTCTTCCGCAGGCGCTCGGTGAGGGCGTCGAGGACGAACGGCGGGACCAGGTGGGAGACGTCGCCGCCCCAGGCGGCGACCTCCTTGACCAGGCTGGAGGAGAGGAAGCTGTAGGTCGGGTTGGTGGGGACGAAGAGCGTCTCCACGCCCGAGAGGCCGTTGTTCATCTGGGCCATCTGCAGCTCGTAGTCGAAGTCGCTGACGGCCCGCAGCCCCTTGACGATGGCGGGGATGTCGCGCTGCTTGCAGAAGTCGACGAGCAGACCGTGGAAGGCCTCGACCTCCACGTTGCCGTACTCGGCGGTGGCCCGGCGGATCAGGTCGATCCGCTCGTCGACCGTGAACAGCCCCTTCTTGGACTGGTTGATCATCACGGCGACATGGACGACGTCGTACAGCTTGGAGGCACGGGCGATGATGTCCAGGTGCCCGTTGGTGACGGGGTCGAACGACCCCGGACAGACGGCGCGGCGCAACTTCGGTTCCTCGCTCTCCGATCGGGTCATGACACGCTTGTTGACGTCGAGTCGGCGGACGTCGAAGCGGCGCGACCGTACCAAAGCGTCCCCTCGCCGTAACGACGGGCCTTGATCGCTTCAAATCCGTCCGGCCACGGGAACGTACCGCCCCGGGTGCTGCGCTCCACGGTGACGAGTGCCTGCTCCGCAAGCCACCCCTGACCACGGAGTGTGAGCAGGATCTCGCAGAGTTCGGCGTCGGTGACCACGTAGGGCGGGTCCAGGAAGACGACGTCATACGGCGCGCCGGGGGCCGGTGCGGCGGCGGTCTGCTCGGCCTTGCCGGCCCGGACCTCGGCGCCGGGGAGGCCGACCGTGCGGACGTTGTCCCGGATCGTGCGCACGGCGCGGGCATCGGACTCGACCAGCAGGGCGTGCGCGGCGCCGCGGGAGAGCGCCTCCAGGCCGACCGCTCCGGAGCCGCCGTACAGATCGAGCACCCGGGCACCGGTCAGCGGGCCGTCGAGCGCCTCCCAGGTGGAGAACATGCCCTCGCGCGCCCGGTCGGAGGTGGGGCGGGTGCCGTTTCCCGGTGGTACGGCCAGGCGGCGGCCGCCGGCCGTACCGGCGATCACGCGGGTCATGGGCCCGTCCTTACGTTGCGCGTGGTCGGTGTGCTGTGGAGCCGGGCAGGCTCCGCACCTCCACGATATTCCGTCAGCCGACGCCCGGTGCCCGGCCGGAGCGTCCGGAGGGCCCGGCGGGCGGTGATCGATCTCACCCCGCGGGCGGGCCGCCGGGCCCGTCCGCCGCGTCCCGTCACCGCCGGGCCGGGGCTCATCCCTTGTCCAGATACTGCTCCCGTTCGTCGTCCAGCAGGGCGGACAGCGCGATCCGCAGCTCCGGGTATCCGGACAGCTCGGGGTCGGCGGTGACGAGTGCGGTGGCCTCGTCGCGGGCGGCGGCGATCACTTCCTCGTCGTCGATGACCGCGAGCATCCGCAGCGAGGAGCGGACCCCGGACTGCGCCTGGCCGAGGACATCTCCCTCGCGCCGCTGTTCCAGGTCGATACGGGAGAGTTCGAAGCCGTCGAGGGTGCCGGCCACGGCGGCGAGCCGGGCGCGGGCCGGGCTGGCCTCGGGCATCTCGCTGACCAGCAGGCACAGGCCGGGCGCCGCGCCACGGCCGACCCGGCCGCGCAGCTGGTGCAGCTGGGAGACGCCGAAGCGGTCGGCGTCCATGATCACCATGGCGGTGGCGTTGGGGACGTTCACCCCGACCTCGATGACCGTCGTGGCGACCAGCACGTCCAGCTCGCCGGCGGCGAACCGGCGCATCACGTCGTCCTTGTCGTCCGGCGCCATCCGGCCGTGCAGCACCGCCACCCGCAGGCCGTCGAGCGGGCCCGTGGTGAGCTGCTCGGCGATGTCGAGCACCGCGAGCGGCGGCCGCTTCTCCGCCACGTCCTCCGGTGAACTCTCCTTGGCCGCCGCAGCCTTGGCGCCGGCCGCGCCCTTCTTCGTCCCTTTGGGCGCGTCCTCCTCGTCGCCGATCCGCGGGCAGACCACATAGCCCTGGTGCCCGGCCGCGACCTCCTCGCGGACCCGCTCCCAGGCGCGCGCGAGGAAGTGCGGTTTGTCCTTGGCGGGCACCACATGGCTGGCGATCGGCGAGCGTCCGGCGGGGAGCTGGTCCAGGACGGAGGTCTCCAGATCACCGAAGACGGTCATGGCGACCGTGCGCGGAATCGGCGTCGCCGTCATGACCAGCAGATGCGGCGGCTGTTTGCCCTTGCCGCGGAGCGCGTCGCGCTGCTCGACGCCGAAGCGGTGCTGTTCGTCGACGACGACCAGCCCCAGGTCATGGAACTGCACCTTGTCCTCGATCAGGGCATGGGTGCCGACGACGATGCCGGCCTCGCCGGTGACCAGGTCGAGCAGCGCCTGGCGGCGGGCCGCGGCGCCCATGGAGCCGGTCAGCAGCACGACTTTGGTGCCGTGCTCCGCGCCGCCGAGCATCCCGCCCTCGGCCAGCTCCCCCATCATCTCGGTGATCGAACGGTGATGCTGCTGGGCCAGGACCTCGGTCGGCGCCAGCATCGCGGCCTGGCCGCCGCTGTCGACCACGCCGAGCATGGCGCGCAGCGCGACCATGGTCTTGCCGGAGCCGACCTCGCCCTGGAGGAGGCGGTGCATGGGGTGTTCGGTCGCCAGGTCGTCGAAGATCTCCTGGCTGACCTTCTGCTGGCCTTCGGTGAGCGTGAAGGGCAGCTTGGCGTCGAACGCGTCGAGGACGCCGTCCCGGACCAGGGTCCGCGCCACGGCGGGGAGTTGGGTCTCGGCGCGGCGGCGCCGGGCCAGCGCGACCTGGAGGACGAAGGCCTCGTCCCACTTCAGCCGGTCGCGCGCAGCGGCGATGTCGGCCTTGCTCGCCGGGCGGTGGATCTTCAGCAGCGCCTCGGTGAGCGGGACCAGCGCCCGGCCCTCGCGCAGCGATCCCGGCAGCGGGTCGACGGCGTCCTGGGCGCTGGGCAGCACCGCGTCCACCGCCTTGGCGATCTTCCAGGACGCCATCTGCTGGCACGCCGGGTAGATCGGCATGAGCTGGTTGGCGAACGCGCTGACCGCGTCGGCGCCGTCGTCGGCGGCGGTACGGTCGAGGAGCTCGTATTCGGGGTGCGCGAGCTGGAGTTTGTGGTTGAAGACCGACACCTTGCCGGCGAACATCGCGCGCCGCCCGGGGAGCAGGTCCTTGTGGGGCTTGTGGATGCCCTTGCCGAAGAAGACCAGCCGGAGCCGGCCGCTGCCGTCGGTGAGCGTCACTTCGAGGCGCTGTCCCCGGCCGCCGTTGAACTTCAGCACCCGGGCGTCCGCGACCTGTGCGACGACCGTGACGTGCTCGTCCAGCGGGAGCTCTGCAAGACGGGTCAGTTCGCCGCGCTCGGCATAGCGGCGCGGGTAGTGGTGCAACAGGTCGCCGACCGTATGCAGGTCGAGATGCTCGGCCAGCACCTTCGCGGTGGTGCCACCGAGGATTTTCTTCAGGGGTTCGTCGAGCGCTGCCACGAGTCCATTGCACACCACGCCTGTGACAATCGCGGCGCACTCGGCGGTCCGGTGCGCTCACTCCACGCCGATGAGCAGCGGCGCCGCGTGCTGGCCGCCCTCGTAGACGACCGTGTCCACGGCGAGATGGTGCTCGCGGACATGGCGCTCCAGGCGCTCGGCGAGGGTGCCGGGGGCGTCCGCGCCGAGGACCAGCGTGACCATCTCGCCGCCCGCGGACAGCATCCGGTCGAGCACGGTCGTCGCGATACGGGTCAGGTCGGCGCCGATCACCGCGACATCGCCGTCGATCAGGCCGAGGACGTCCCCGGCCTGGCAGACCCCGGCCATGGTCCACGACTGCCGCTCGGCGACCGCCAGCTCGGCGTAGCGGGTGGCGCCGGCGGCCGCGGTCATCGCGACCACGTCCTCGTCGAAGCTGCGGTCCGGTTCGTGCACGGCCAGCGCCGCCAGGCCCTGCACGGCGGAGCGGGTGGGGATGAGCGCGACCCGGACGCCTTCGGTACGGGCCTGTTCGGCGGCGGCCGCGGCGGTGTGCCGCAGGTCGGGGTCGTTCGGCAGCAGCATCACCTCGCGGGCGTGCGCCTGCCGGATCGCCTGCACGAGTTCCCCGCTGGCGGGCGGCTCCCCGGGGCGTACCGCGACCGGTGTCGCGCCGGCCTCCGCGCACAGTCCGGCGAGCCCGGCGCCCGGCACCACCGCCACCACGGCCCGCGCCGTCATGGCGGGTTCCTCGGGGCGGCCGGGGGCGCCGAAGTGCGTGATGCGGACCCGGTGCGGGCGGCCCGCCTCGATGCCGGCCTCCACCGCGGCGCCCGCGTCGTCGACGTGCACATGGACGTTCCACAGGCCGTCCCCGCCGACCACCACCAGGGAGTCGCCGAGCGCGTCGAGCCGGGTCCGCAGCCGCGCCACCGCCGCGTCCCCGGCCTCCAGCAGATAGATCACCTCGAAGGCGGGCCCGCCCGGGTTCCCGCAGCCGTCCGCCGCCACCAGGGCCGCGGCCGCGCAGCCGGCCGCCTCGGGGAGCGGGGCGTCGGCCCGTACGGCGACCGGTGTCGCCGAGACCTCCCCGGACAGCGCGTCGGCCAGCGCCCCCAGCAGCGCGACCAGTCCGCAGCCGCCGGCGTCCACCACCCCGGCCCGGCCGAGGACCGCGAGCTGGCGCGGGGTCTCCTGGAGCGCGGTGCGGGCCCCCTCGTGGGCGGCGCGGGCGACCTCGGCGGCACCGGTTTCGCCGTCGGCCGCCCGCTCCGCGGCGTCGGCGGCGGCGGTCGCGACCGTCAGGACGGTGCCCTCGACGGGGTGGGCGACGGCCTCGTACGTCGAGGCGGCGGCCCGGCGCAGCGCCCGCCGCAGTGCGTCGGCCGAGCCGTCACCGGCCGCCAGCACCTCGGTCATCCCGCGCAGCAGTTGGGCCAGGATCGTGCCGGAGTTGCCGCGCGCCCCGATGAGCGCCCCATGGGCCATGGCGCCGATGGCGTCGGCGAGGCAGGGCGTGGTGCCGGACGAGGTGTGCCCGTCGAAGGCGGCCTCGACCGCGCGGGCGGCCGATTCCAGCGTCAGATAGAGGTTGGTGCCGGTGTCGCCGTCGGCCACCGGGTAGACGTTGATGGCGTCGATCCGCTCGCGTTCCCGTCCGAGCGCCTCCAGGGCCAGCCCGCACCAGGAGCGGACCGCGGCGGCGTCGAGCGGGTACGGCACGTCGTCCTCCTGGGTCGCGGGATGCACCGCACAGTAGCCGCGGTCCGGCCTGGTGGCCGGGGCGGGGGGCCGGGGGGTGCGTGGTAGTTTCGTTCTACGGGAGCGGTCGTTGTATGCTGCTCCGGTTGCCCGATGAGAATCGGGCCATTCCTCTCCTGACGGTGCCGTTCGGGCAATGCACTCGGCTCGTCGGGATTTCACCGTAAGTGCATCTGAAGTCTTTGGAGTGACCCGTGGCTGCCAACTGCGACGTCTGCGGCAAGGGGCCGGGCTTCGGCAAGAGTGTCTCGCACTCGCATCGCCGCACCAACCGTCGTTGGAACCCCAACATCCAGACGGTGCGTGCAGTGATCGGGCGCACGCCGAAGAAGCTGAACGCCTGCACCTCGTGCATCAAGGCCGGCAAGGTCTCGCGCTGACGCGTTAGCCGTAGCGCAGCCCGCCGGTTGCTTGTGAAGCCGGTCCACCCCCGAGGTGGACCGGCTTCTGCCGTTCCCGGGACCGGGTGCGGCACGGCGGCGCCCGGACGTGACGCCGCCGCGCGCGCGGTCACTGCGCGCCGCGGGTCCGCCAGCCGTGGTCCACGGGGCCGATCCCCGCACCCAGCCGGAAGCCGGCCGCGAGTGCGCCGGTGACGTAGTCCTTCGCCGCCGTGGCGGCCTGCGGGACGGTGTCCCCCTTGGCGAGCTGCGCGGCCAGTGCGCTGGCGAGGGTGCAGCCGGTGCCGTGGGTGTGCCGGTTGTCGTGGCGGGGCGCGCGCAGCCAGTGCTCCTCGGTGCCGTCGGTGAGCAGATCGACGGCGCTGTCGCCGGACGAGGTGCCGGCCGTGAGATGGCCGCCCTTGATCAGCGCCCAGCGCGGCCCGAAGTCCAGGATCGCGGCGGCCGCCCGCCGCATGTCGGCCCCCACCTCGACCCGTACGCCGGTCAGCTGGGCGACCTCGTCCAGGTTGGGGGTGGCGACAGTGGCGGCCGGCAGCAGTGCGCCGCGGACCGCGTCCAGCGCGTCGGCGGCGAGCAGGGGGTCGCCGTGCTTGGAGACCCCTACGGGATCGACGACGACCGGGACCGGCAGCCCGGTGAGCAGCTCCGCGACGGTTTCGACGAGTTCGGCCGAGGAGAGCATCCCGGTCTTCACCGCCTGCACGCCGATGTCGTCGACGACGCTGCGGAACTGGGCCCGTACCGCCTCGGCCGGCAGCTCCCACGCGCCCTGTACGCCCAGCGAGTTCTGGGCGGTGACGGCGGTGAGCACGCTCATGCCGTGGGTGCCGAGCGCCAGCATCGTCTTCAGGTCGGCCTGGATGCCCGCGCCGCCGCCGGAGTCGGAACCGGCGACGGTCAGGACGCGTGGAGGTGTGTGCATACCGCCGAATCTACTCGGCGGCGCATCTCGGTCCCGCGGGTGCCCGTAGGGGAAAGCCCGCAGGGAAACGCCCGTAACTACTCGGCGTCCCCGTTGTCGCCGAAGTGGTCCCAGCCGGCCTTCACCCACGGGGCGCCGTCCACCGTCACCTGGGGCAGCGCGGAGGGGTGGAGCACCTCGCCGATGACCTTCCACCGGGCGGGCAGCTTCACATCGGGCGGGAAGGTGGCCACGATCGCGTGGTCCTCACCGCCGTTGAGCACCCACTGCATCGGGTCCACGCCCACGGCGGTGCCGATGTCGGACATCTGCGTGGGGATGTCGATGCCCGCGGACCGCAGATCGATCCGGACCTTGCTGGCGTCCGCGATGTGCCCCAGGTCGGCGACCAGTCCGTCGCTGACGTCCGTCATGGCCGTGGCTCCGAGTCCGGCCGCCGCCGGGCCCGCGTGGTACGGCGGCTCGGGGCGGCGGTGGGCCTCCACGAAGGCGCGCGGCGAGCGGAAACCGCGGGAGAGGACGGCGTGCCCGGCGGCGGACCAGCCGAGCCAGCCGGTCACCGCGACCACGTCGCCGGGCTGCGCACCGGCCCGGGTCACCGGCTCCTGGTTGCGCAGATCGCCGAGCGCGGTGATCGCGACGGTGATGGTGTCGCCGCGTACGACGTCCCCGCCGACCACCGCGGCGCCCGCCACCTGGCACTCGTCGCGCAGCCCGTCCATCAGCTCGGTCGGCCAGGTCGCGGGGAGTTCCGCGGGGACGACCAGGCCGAGCAGGATCGCGGTGGGCACCGCGCCCATCGCCGCGATGTCGGCGAGGTTCTGCGCGGCGGCCTTGCGGCCGACGTCGTAGGCGGTGGACCAGTCGCGCCTGAAGTGCCGGCCTTCCAGGAGGATGTCGGTGCTGGCGACCACCCTCCGGTCCGGCGCGGTGACCACCGCGGCGTCGTCACCCGGCCCGATCCGTACGGCCGGAGTGGTGGTGAGCCGGGAGGTGAGCTCCCTGATCAGCCCGAACTCCCCCAGCTCGCCCACGGTGCCCTTCATGCTGTTGCCCTTCCCATGTGTACGGACGGTCCGTACGTGGCTGACGACTGTGCCGTACTTGCCGAGTTCGCCGCGCGGGTCTCCCCGCTCCGCACGGTGACGCGGTACCGTGGCGTCCCTTCTTCCCACATGATCCTCGTAGCCGCCCTGGAGGTTCCGTGGTACAGGCCTACATCCTGATCCAGACCGAGGTCGGCAAGGCCTCGGCGGTAGCTGAGGTGATCTCCAAGATCCAAGGCGTGCTGCAGGCCGAGGACGTGACCGGGCCCTATGACGTCATCGTGCGCGCACAGGCCGACACCGTCGACGAGCTGGGCCGCATGGTGGTCGCGAGGGTCCAGCAAGTGGAAGGCATCACCCGCACCCTTACCTGCCCGGTCGTGCATCTCTAGCTCCCCGTATCCTCGGCCGGGTGATCACTGCGCGCCGCCGGCACCTGGCCCTGCCCGCACTCACCGTGCTGTTCGCCGCGGTGAGCTGTTCCCCTTCCGAGGACGTGGCCGTCCCCTCCCCCGAGGGGGCGGCGGCGCGGTACTGCAAGGCGCTCCACGAGGAGTTGCCGCAGACCGTGGACGGGCTGAAGCGGGCCACCGCCGAGCCGGTCTCCGACTTCACTGCCATGTGGGGCGATCCTGCCGTGAAACTGCGCTGCGGGGTACCGAAGCCCGACGTCCTGACGCACGGGAGTGAACATTACAACCCCTACGCCGACGCGGCGGAAGTCAACGGGGTCCGATGGCTCTTCGAGAAGCAGGACGACGGGTACCGCTTCACGACCGTGCTGCGCAAGGCCTATGTCGAGGTGACGGTGCCCGGGAAGTACGCCCCCGAGGTCAATGCGCTCACCGACCTCGCGAGGGCGGTGAAGAAAACCGTTCCCGTAGGGGTCTAGGCCCCGACGGGGCCCGGGGCCGGTCCGCCGGATCACGGCGGGACCGGCCCGGTGAGCCGGGGTGGTTCAGCGCAGCCCCGTGGAGCGGTGCAGCGCGGCCTGGAGCAGCCGGTCGATCAGCTCCGGGTAGCTCACGCCGCTCTCCTGCCACATCCGCGGGTACATCGAGATGGGCGTGAAGCCCGGCAGCGTGTTGATCTCGTTGATCACGAACTCGCCGTTGTCCTGCAGGAAGAAGTCCGCGCGCACCAGGCCCTCGCAGGACGCCGCCTCGAAGGCCGCGACGGCCAGCTCCTGGACCTTCGCGGTCTGCTCGCCGGTCAGCGGCGCCGGCACGATCCCGGTGGCCGAGTCGATGTACTTGGCCTCGAAGTCGTAGAAGTCGTGCGCGGTGACCGGCGGGATCTCGGCCGGGACGCTGGCCCGCGGCCCGTCCTCGAATTCCAGCACGCCGCACTCGATCTCGCGGCCGCGCAGCAGCGACTCCACGAGGATCTTGGGGTCGTGCCGGCGGGCCTCCTCGATCGCCTCGTCCAGGCCGCCGAGGTCGTCGACCTTGGTGATGCCCATGGACGAGCCGGCCCGCGCGGGCTTCACGAAGAGCGGCCAGCCGTGCTCGGCGGCGAAGTCCACGATCTTCTTGCGGGCGGCCGCCGGGTCCCGGTCCCACTCCCGCGGGCGGATGACCTCGTACGGGCCGACCGGCAGCCCGAAGGAGGTGAACACCCGCTTCATGTAGTCCTTGTCCTGGCCGACGGCGGAGGCGAGCACGCCCGAGCCGACGTAGGGCACCCCGGAGAGCTCCAGCAGCCCCTGGAGCGTGCCGTCCTCCCCGTAGGGGCCGTGCAGTACGGGGAAGACGATGTCGACCTCGCCGAGCGCCTTGGGCACCGAGCCCGGCTCGCTGTAGACGACCTCGCGGTTGGTCGGGTCGACAGGGAGCACCACGCCGCCCTCGGTGGACTCGGCGAGCGCGGCCACGCTGGGCAGCTGCCGGTCCGTGATGGCCATCCGCTCGGGGTCATCGGCGGTCAGCGCCCAGCGGCCGTCCGTGGTGATGCCGATGGGCAGCACGTCGTACTTCTCACGGTCGATGGCGCGCAGCACGGCGCCGGCCGTGAGCACGGAGATCGCGTGCTCGGAGCTGCGGCCGCCGAACACGACGGCGACGCGGGGCTTGTGGGAGGAGGTCTCGCTGCTCATATCGGGTTGAGGGTACCTGCTGACCGGCACGGAGTCAGTGCTGCGGCGGCCGTTGGTGGCGTCGCACCCGTGGGCCGGGGCCGACGGGACCCGGCGAACGGCGCCGGAGCGGATGATTCGGCTCCGTTGTGAGTGCCGTTCAGTGCCGCTCGGACTTGGCGCTGCGCGACATCAGGTCCTTGAGGGCGACCATCGGCGGCTTGCCCTCGTGGACGATCTCCACGACCGTCTCGGTGAGCGGCATGTCGACGCCGTGCCGCCGGGCCAGATCCAGCACGGATTCGCAGGACTTGACGCCCTCGGCGGTCTGCTTGGTGACCGCGATGGTCTCCTGGAGCGTCATCCCCCGGCCGAGGTTGGTGCCGAAGGTGTTGTTGCGCGACAACGGCGAGGAGCAGGTGGCGACGAGGTCGCCCATGCCGGCCAGGCCCGCGAAGGTGTGCGCGTCGGCGCCCATGGCGAGGCCGAGCCGGGTGGTCTCGGCGAGCCCGCGGGTGATCAGCGACGCCTTGGCGTTGTCACCCAGGCCCATGCCGGTGGCGATGCCGACGGCGAGCGCGATGACGTTCTTGACCGCGCCGCCCAGTTCACAGCCCACCACATCGGTGTTGGTGTACGGGCGGAAGTACGGGGTGTGGCAGGCGGCCTGGAAGCGCCGGGCGACCGCCTCGTCGGCGCAGGCCACGACCGCGGTGGCGGGCTGCCGGGCGGCGACCTCCTTGGCGAGGTTGGGGCCGGTCAGCACCGCGACACGCTCCGCGGGCACCTTGGCGACCTCCTCGATGACCTCGCTCATGCGCTTGGCCGTGCCCAGTTCGACGCCCTTCATCAGGGAGACCAGAACCGTGTCGGCGGGCAGCAGCGGGGCCCATTCGGCGAGATTGGCGCGCAGCGTCTGGGCGGGGACGGCCAGCACCGCGAACTCCGCGCCGCGCGCCGCTTCCGCCGGGTCCGTGGTGGCCCGTACGGACGCGGGGAGCTCGACCCCCGGCAGGTAGTCGGGGTTCGTACGGCCGTTGTTGATGGCGTCGACGAGGTCCGCGCGGCGCCCCCACAGGGTCACCTCGCATCCCGCGTCGGCGAGCACCATCGCGAAGGCGGTGCCCCAGGACCCCGTGCCGTAGACGGCGCAGCGCGTCACTTGCTTTCATCCTCCTGTGCCTGCTGGGTGCTTCGGGCCTGCTGCGGGGCGACGGCCGGTTCGGCGGCGGCCGGTTCGGCGGGGATCTCTGCCGCTCCGGCACCCTGGCCGGTCCTGGCGGCTTCCCGGGCGGCGCGGCGTTCCCGGGCGATCGCCTTGCGCCAGTCGTACGGTTCGGCCGGCGCGGGCTCACCGCGGACGGCGGCCAGCTGCTCGGTGATCGCGGACATGATGACCTCGGTGGCGGCCCGCAGCACCTCGGCGGTCGGTTCCTTGTCGTAGAACGCGCTCAGGTCGACCGGCGGTCCCGCCTGCACCCGCAGCGTCTTGCGCGGCAGGAGACGGAGCTTCTTCTCCTTGGCATACGGCGGCATCGCGTCGTTGGCGCCCCACTGCGCGACGGGAATGACCGGCGCCTTCGTCAGCAACGCCACCCGCGCGGCACCCGTCTTGCCCTGCATGGGCCACAGCTCCGGGTCACGGGTCAGGGTGCCCTCGGGGTAGAACGCGACGCATTCGCCCTTGTCGATGGCGGTGACGGCGGCGCGGAACGCGTTGGCGGCGTCGGTGGTTTCCCGGTAGACGGGGATCTGTCCGGTGCCGCGCATCATCAGACCGACAAAGCCGCTCCGGAAGAGTCCGGCCTTGGCGAGGAATCGGGGGACCCGCCCGGTGTTGTACTGATAGTGCGCATAGGAGAGCGGGTCGAGATACGAGTTGTGGTTGACCGCGGTGATAAATCCGCCGTCGGCCGGAATGTGCTCCATTCCTTGCCAGTCCCGCTTGAACAGAACCAGGAGCGGCGGTTTGCAGATGACCGCGGCCAAGCGGTACCAGAAGCCGATTCTGCGGCGGGACACTGGGACACCCTCCTTGTGGGACCTGCGAAGCTGCTGCGGGCCGGCAGCCGCACAAGTGTCGCCCCAGGTACCCGCTATGTCGAGGACACCGTAACCCCGACGCTCCCGGAGAGCGGCGGCGGCAGGTGAGAATGGCGCCGATGCGACGAGACGGAGCGGATGTGGGCTGGAGCCTGGTGGTGCCGCTGAAGCCGCTGGTGCGGGCCAAGAGCAGGCTCTCCCGGGCCGCGGGTGAGGAGTTCCGGCCCCGGCTGGCCCTCGCGTTCGCCCTGGACACCGTGACAGCGGCGCTGGCCTGCGAAAACGTGCAGGATGTGGCGGTTGTCACGGATGACCGGCAGGCCGCGGAACAGCTGGCGGCGCTGGGCGCGCGGATCGTGCCCGACACACCGGCGCGCGGACTCAATGCGGCGCTGGCGCATGGCGCGAGCGTGGTCCGGGCGCGTCGTCCGGGCGCGGCGGTCGCCGCGCTGAACGCCGATCTGCCCGCACTCCGCCCCACCGAACTGGAACTGGTGCTCCATTCCGCTTCGCAATTTCCCCGCGCATTTCTCGCGGATGCGGCGGATATCGGGACAACACTTCTGACCGCGACTTCCGGCGCGGAATTGGAACCGGCATTCGGAGGCGCGTCCCGGGCCCGTCACCTGGCGTCCGGGGCACGGGAGATCACCGGCCCGGCGGCGCCGTCGGTCCGCCGGGACGTGGACACCGGCGAGGACCTGCTGGCGGCGCTGGCGCTGGGCGTGGGCCCGCACACGGCGCTCCAGGCGCCGCGTCTCACCCCGGGTACGGCCGCGCGGGCGGCACCGGAGCGGCCGGCGGCGTCGCAGGTCAGAGCGTCTGGAGCGTGATCAGGACGATCTTCCGGGCGTCCCCTTCGCCGGTGACGTCGATCCGCACGCGCTGACCGGGGCGGAGCAGCAGCAGACCGCCGGCGTCGAAGGCCGCGGTGTCGAAGGGCAGCGGGGTGCCGTCGTCCAGCAGCACGCTGCCGGAGCGGGTCTCGGAGTCGTACGTGTACGCGGTGGCCTGCATGGGAGAGAGCCTAGACGAGGAGGTCCCGGGCCCCTCCGGCCGCCCGTACGCGGCCGCCGAACGCACCGCGGGCCGGGCTCCCCGAAGGGAGACCGGCCCCACGCGTGGCGTCGCCGCTGAGGGATTACCGCTTGCGGGCGGTGGTCTTCTTGGCGGTGGTCTTGCGTGCGGTGGCCTTCTTCGCGGGGGCCTTCTTCGCCGTCGTCTTCTTCGCGGGCGCGGTCTTCTTCGCCGTCGCCTTCTTCGCGGTGGTCTTCTTGGCCGCGGCCTTCGCGGGGGCCTTCTTCGCCGTCGTCTTCTTGGCGGTGGCCTTCTTCGCCGCGGTGGTCTTCTTCGCCACCGTCTTCTTCGCGGCGGCCTTCTTCGCCGTCGTCTTCTTCGCCGCCGCCTTCTTGGCGGTGGCCTTCTTCGCGGCGGCCTTCTTGATGGCGGCGCCGCCGGTGAGGCTGCCCTTCGGGGCCTTCTTGACGGAGACCTCGCCACCCTTGGGGAGCTTCTTCGAGCCGCTCACCAGGTCCTTGAAGCCCTGGCCGGCCCGGAAGCGCGGTACCGAGGTCTTCTTGACCCGCACCCGCTCACCCGTCTGCGGGTTGCGGGCGTAGCGGGCGGGGCGGTCGACCTTCTCGAACGAGCCGAATCCGGTGACCGAAACACGGTCGCCGGAGACCACTGCACGCACGATTGCGTCCAGGACGGCGTCGACCGCGTCCGCGGCGTTCTGGCGGCCGCCGAGCTTGTCGGCAATGGCTTCTACGAGCTGCGCCTTGTTCACGTCTTCCCCTTCGGAGACATTGCTGGAACGAAAGTTTCCAAGCTTTTTCGCACGTTAGGCAGATATATACCGCAAATCAAACACGAAACGGGCTAATCACCCTTGTGCCGCAACGAACTCGACCTTCACGGACTTCCGTCGGCGTGCACATCTTCGGGATAACGACCTTCGTCGAGGTCATGCATGAACCACTCCAGACGCCTTGCCGCGTCCGCAAGATCGTGTTTAGCCGCGGCCGTGATGACGAGCAGCTTCCGGGTCAGCGCCATCCGTACGCCCTCCGGGACTTGCAGTGTCCGCACTCTTGTATGTGCGTCCTTGAGTCGGTCGGCGACAAGACCGTAGAGCTCGAGTTGGTCGTCGCTTTCCATGCGCTAATTGTGCCATCTGCGGCGAGTTGTCGCTTCACGGGGCCTCAACAGCCGCCTCGACACGACGATGCGCCCCCTGCCAACTGCACAGGGGGCGCATCGTACGCAATACAGCTTTGAGCCATAAAACCCGAGGTCAGACCTCGATGGTACGCGGCTTGAACGAGGGCCGGTTCGCCTCGTAATCCACGATGGCCGACTCCTCCCGAAGGGTGAGACTGATGTCGTCCAGCCCCTCCAGGAGGCGCCAACGCGCGTTCTCGTCCAGCTCGAAGTCGGCGGTGACACCCTCGGCGCGCACCTGCCGGCCGACCAGGTCGACCGTCACCTCGGCGGTCGGGTCGGCCTCCAGCAGCGACTGCAGCCGGTCCACGGTCTCCTGCGGCAGGACCACCGTCAGCAGCCCGTTCTTGAGGGAGTTGCCGCGGAAGATGTCCGCGAACCGCGAGGAGATGACGGCCTTGAACCCGTAGTTCTGCAGCGCCCATACGGCGTGCTCACGGGACGATCCGGTACCGAAGTCCGGGCCGGCGACCAGCACCGTGGAACCCTGGTAACGCTCCTGATTGAGGACGAACTCCGGGTCCCTGCGCCAGGCCTCGAACAGCCCGTCCTCGAAGCCGTCGCGGGTGACCTTCTTCAGCCAGTGGGCCGGGATGATCTGGTCGGTGTCGACGTTGCTGCGGCGCAGCGGGACGGCCCGGCCGGTGTGGGTGGTGAAAGCTTCCATGGTTCAGACTCCCGCGGGCGTGGCGACGTCGGCAGCGGACAGGTCGGCCGGTGAGGCCAGATGGCCGAGAACCGCTGTTGCGGCGGCGACCTGCGGTGAGACCAGGTGCGTACGGCCGCCCTTGCCCTGCCGGCCCTCGAAGTTGCGGTTGGAGGTGGACGCGGAGCGCTCACCGGGCGCCAGCTGGTCGGGGTTCATACCCAGGCACATCGAGCAGCCCGCGTGCCGCCATTCGGCGCCCGCCGCGGTGAAGACCTTGTCCAGCCCCTCGGCGACCGCCTCCAGGGAGACCCGGACCGAACCGGGCACGATCAGCATCCGCACCCCGTCGGCGACCTTGCGGCCTTCCAGGATCTGTGCCGCCGAGCGCAGGTCCTCGATCCGGCCGTTGGTGCAGGAGCCTACGAAGACGGTGTCCACGCTGATCTCGCGCAGCGGCTGACCCGCCGTCAACCCCATGTATTCCAGGGCCTTTTCGGCGGCGTGCCGCTCCGAGGCGTCCTCGTACGAAGCCGGGTCGGGGACGTTCGCCGAAAGCGGCGCGCCCTGGCCGGGGTTGGTGCCCCAGGTGACGAACGGCGCGAGCGCGGAGGCGTCGATGCGCACCTCGGCGTCGAAGACCGCGTCGTCGTCGGTGCGCAGCGTCTTCCAGTACGCGACCGCGGCGTCCCAGTCCTCGCCCTGCGGGGCGTGGTCGCGGCCCCGGAGGTAGGCGAAGGTGGTCTCGTCGGGGGCGATCATGCCGGCCCGCGCACCCGCCTCGATGGACATGTTGCAGATGGTCATCCGGGCTTCCATCGAGAGCTTCTCGATGGCCGAGCCGCGGTATTCCAGGACGTAGCCCTGGCCGCCGCCGGTACCGATCCTGGCGATGATCGCCAGGATCAGGTCCTTGGCGGTGACGCCGTCGGGCAGCTCACCGTCGACGGTGATCGCCATGGTTTTGAAGGGCGCCAAGGGCAGCGTCTGGGTGGCCAGGACGTGCTCGACCTGGCTGGTGCCGATGCCGAACGCCAGCGCGCCGAAGGCTCCGTGGGTGGACGTGTGACTGTCACCGCAGACCACCGTGGTGCCGGGCTGGGTCAGTCCCAACTGCGGTCCCACGACGTGGACAACGCCCTGCTCGACATCGCCCAGCGGGTGCAGCCGGACCCCGAACTCGGCACAGTTCTTGCGCAGCGTCTCCAGCTGGGTGCGCGAGACCGGGTCGGCGATCGGCTTGTCGATGTCGAGGGTGGGGGTGTTGTGATCCTCGGTGGCGATGGTCAGGTCCGTACGGCGCACCGGACGGCCGGCCTTGCGGAGGCCGTCGAACGCCTGCGGGCTGGTGACCTCGTGCAGCAGGTGGAGATCGATGAAGAGGAGGTCGGGCTCGCCTTCCGCGCGCCGGACGACATGGTCGTCCCAGACCTTCTCCGCGAGTGTCCGTCCCATCGCTGTCCCTCCGGCCGGCCGCATTGCCGGCCTTTCTCGTCCGTGCGCGACGCCCGCAGAAATCCCCTTGCCGGGCCTTACGCCGGGCCCTGGTCGAGGGCCACATCTACAGACTGACGACTTCCCTGGAAAATTGAACTTGCGTTTCACAGTGTGAGACGCGAGTATCGTTGCATGGACAACTCTAGCGGCGTCGGCGTTCTCGACAAGGCAGCTCTGGTTCTGAGTGCCCTGGAGTCCGGTCCGGCCACCCTCGCCGGGCTGGTCGCGGCGACCGGGCTCGCACGGCCCACGGCCCACCGGCTGGCCGTGGCACTGGAACACCACCGGATGGTGGCGAGGGACATGCAGGGCCGGTTCATCCTGGGACCGCGCCTGTCCGAGCTGGCCGCGGCGGCCGGCGAGGACCGTCTGCTGGCCACGGCCGGACCGGTGCTCACCCACCTACGCGATGTGACCGGCGAGAGCGCGCAGCTCTACCGACGGCAGGGCGATATGCGGATCTGTGTGGCGGCGGCGGAACGGCTGTCCGGACTGCGGGACACCGTCCCGGTCGGCTCCACGCTCCCGATGAAGGCGGGCTCGGCCGCCCAGATCCTGATGGCCTGGGAGGAGCCCGAGCGGCTGCACCGCGGCCTCCAGGGTGCCCGCTTCACGGCCACCGCGCTCTCCGGCGTACGCCGCCGGGGCTGGGCCCAGTCGATCGGCGAGCGGGAGCCGGGCGTCGCCTCGGTCTCCGCCCCCGTACGCGGCCCCTCGAACCGCGTGGTCGCGGCCGTCTCGGTCTCCGGACCGATCGAGCGGCTGACCCGGCACCCGGGCCGGATGCACGCCCAGGCGGTCATCGACGCGGCGGCCCGCCTCTCCGAGGGCCTGCGCCGCACCGGCTGAGCGCCCCACAGGGCACCCCGCAGGCCCCCGCGGCGGGCCGGGCGGGGCAGAAGCCGCGGTCGCTTGCGGCCGGGAATCGACAAAGGGGCGGCCCGGTGCGGATGATCCGCACCCGGGCGGCCCGGGGGACAGCTTCCGGGACGACGGTACCCACGAGCTCCCCCCCCCCCTCCCCCCGGCCGGCCCCCGG
>NZ_JBHYPE010000008.1:0-110845 GCF_042746015.1 Streptomyces sp. NPDC058773 | reverse complement strand
GGGGGGGGTGTGTTACCCCCCGGGGGGGGGGGGGTGTCGCACGCCCCGCGCGCCCCCGCCCCGCTGCACTGCTGCCGCTCCTCAGGACGCCAGACGCTCCGCCGCCCGCTCCCCGCGGCGGCCCACCGGCACCAGGCCGCGAGCCTGGCCCAGGCCAACGGGCGGCATATCGCCGTAGATGGTCTCGTACGAGCCCGCCGGCACGACGAAGGTCTCGTGCCAGATGCCGACCTCGCCCCGGCCCGCCCGCGCCCGCCGGTTGAAGGCGGCCCAGGCCGGCCGGTGCTCACCGCTCCGGTCGCTCGCGTACGCCAGCAGCTTCTCCCTGGACTCCCAGTACTGGAGGACCGAGAAGTTCCGCAGCCCCGGTATGGCGCGGACACCGAGCAGCCCGCGCGCGGGCTCCCGCGCCAGCTCCTTGAGCATGCGCGGCATCGCCCGGACCATCGGCAGCCAACTGCGCACCGCCCACCAGTTGTTGATCCGCATCCCGATGAGGAAGACCACCACCCCGTCGGTACCGCTCACCGTCATCCGCCCCTGCACCGGCTTGTCAGTCATGACAGCCCCCTTCGTCCCACCGTCGGCATTGGATAACGCCGCTATCCATGATTGGATAGTGCCACTCCCTAATGGAAGGCGCAAGAGGTATGCGACTGGCAGAGCTCAGTGAGCGCAGCGGGGTGTCCACCGCCACGATCAAGTACTACCTGCGCGAGGGACTGCTGCCTCCGGGCCGCCGGATCACCGCGACCCGGTCCGAGTACGACGAGGAGCATCTGCGGCGGCTCCGGCTCGTCCGGGCCCTGATCCAGATCGGCCGGGTGCCGGTGAGCACCGCCCGCGAGGTCGTGACCGCCGTCGAGGACGACTCCCGCGACCAGCTCTCCCGTCTGGGCACCGCCGTCGAGGCACTCCCCCACGGCCCGGAGCCCGACGAGAGCGACCCCTCGACGGAGCTCGCCCGTCGCACCGCCACCGAGCTGCTGGAACGCGTCGGCTGGAAGTTCGGGCTGGCCATCGCCGACCACGTCCGGGCCTTCCGGACGCTGGTCGCGGGCATCGCCGCGCTGCACCGCCTCGGCTACCCGTGCGGCATCGAGGATCTGCTGCCCTACGCCCACTCGGCGGCCGGGCTCGCGGTGAGCGACCTGGATCTGGTCGAGGAGTACGGGACCCCGGCGGAGCGGGTGGAGGCGGCGGTGGCACTGACCGTGCTCTACGAGCCGGTGCTGCTCGGCCTGCGCCGGCTGGCGGAGGCCGAGGAGTCCAACAAGCGCTTCGGCAACGGCCTTTGACGCGGAAAGGCCCCCCGCATGACGCGGGGGGCCTTCCTCTTTCTGTACCCCCGACCGGATTCGAACCGGCGCTACCGCCTTGAGAGGGCGGCGTGCTAGGCCGCTACACAACGGGGGCAAGTTTTCCTGCAGTTGGATGTGCCACGAGGACACACCGCGCTGGGCTACCAGGACTCGAACCTAGACTAAATGAACCAGAATCACTCGTGCTGCCAATTACACCATAGCCCATGGTGGTTTAGACCAGTACCCCCGACCGGATTCGAACCGGCGCTACCGCCTTGAGAGGGCGGCGTGCTAGGCCGCTACACAACGGGGGCCCTAGCGATCCCCACCCGACAAAAGCCGGGTGTTTGTCTCCGTGAGTGACAGTGGGTGCGACCCGGACCGTCTCCCTGGGAAGGATCCGTACCCCCGACCGGATTCGAACCGGCGCTACCGCCTTGAGAGGGCGGCGTGCTAGGCCGCTACACAACGGGGGCTTTGCAGATAAGCTCTGCGAGCTGGCCTACCAGGACTCGAACCTAGACTAACTGAACCAGAATCAGTCGTGCTGCCAATTACACCATAGGCCATCAAAGCGCAACCCCCGGAGGGGGTTTTGTTTGACTTGCGCCTCCCGGCCGGGCCTTTCGGCCCCTCTCGGGCGGCGCAGGAAGAACATTACCTGATCGTGGACGGCGCACCAAAACCGATAACTCCGTGCAACAGCTCGGGGAGCTCCGACAGGCTCCCGATCCGGCGCACCCCGGCAGGCGGCTCCCCTCCGGTGCCCGCGCGGTCCAGCCATACGGCGGTCAGCCCGGCGTCCCGGGCACCGAGCGCGTCGATGTCGAGCTTGTCGCCGATGTGGACGACCTCGCCGGGGGTGACGCCGAGCGCCTCACAGGCGCCGCGGAACGCCTCCGGGGCCGGTTTGGCGTGGCCCAGCCCGTCGGCACAGAACACCGCCTCGAAGCGGGCGCGTATCCCCAGGGCCGTCAGCTTGCGCTCCTGGTTGGCGGTGGTGGCGTTGGACAGCACCGCCTGCCGGGCCAGCGGGGCGAGGGCCGCCAGGGCGGGCGCGGAGTCCGGGAAGAGCGTCCAGCAGGCCTCGTAGTGCGTGATGTACCGGCCGAACCAGGCGTCCGCCTCGGTGTCGGAGAGCGGGGTCCCCAGAAACGTCCGGGCGCGGCCTCTGCGGTGGTCGAGGAAGCCCACCTCGCCCGCGAGGAAGCGGGCGAACTCGGTCTCCATGGCCGTCTGCCAGCGCTCCAGGGCCACCGTTTCGCCGCCGTACGTGTCGAGCAGGCCCTCGGCCCGCAGGTGGCGCAGCACACCGGCCCGGTCCGATCCGGTGTAGTCGAAGAGGGTGTCGTCGAGGTCCCACAGGACGGCGCGGAGGGGCATATCGGCAATCTAGTGCGTGCCCCTCCGCGGCGAACGGGGGCCGGATACGCCAGGGGCCCGGACACCGTGCGGTGTCCGGGCCCCTTTTGGGCGGTCGCGGGGTCAGCCGGCCAGCTTGGCCAGGGCCGCGTCGATGCGCTGGAGGGTGCGCTCCTTGCCCAGGATCTCCAGGGACTCGAAGAGGGGCAGGCCGACCGTGCGGCCGGTGACGGCCACCCGGACGGGGGCCTGGGCCTTGCCGAGCTTGAGGCCGTGCTCCTCGCCGGCGGCCAGCACGGCCTCCTTGAGGGGCTCGGGGCCGGCGGTCCAGTCGGCGGCGTCCAGCTTGGCGCGGGCGGTGGTGAGCAGGGCCACCGGGTCGCCCTTCATCGCCTTCGTCCAGGACGCCTCGTCCTCGACCGGCTCCGTGCGGAAGAGGAAGTCGACATTGGCGGTGATGTCGGAGAGGACCGTGAGGCGGGTCTGGGCGTGCGGGGCGATGGCCTGCCAGGCGGCCTCGTCGAAGTCCTCGGGGGCCCAGTTGGCGTGCGGGGCCTTGAGCCAGGGCTCGCAGGCCCGGACGAATGCCTCCGGGTCCAGGCGCCGGATGTGGTCGGCGTTGATCGCCTCGGCCTTCTTCAGGTCGAAGCGGGCCGGGTTGGCGTTGACGTCCGCGATGTCGAACTTCTCGATCAGGTCCTGCACCGAGAAGAGGTCCTGGTCGGCGGAGAAGGACCAGCCGAGCAGCGCAAGGTAGTTGAGCAGTCCCTCGGGGAGGAAGCCGCGCTCGCGGTAGAGGTTGAGGTTGGCCTGCGGGTCGCGCTTGGAGAGCTTCTTGTTGCCCTCGCCCATGACGTAGGGGAGGTGGCCGAAGGCCGGGATCTCCTTGGCGA
This sequence comes from Streptomyces sp. NPDC058773, assembly GCF_042746015.1. NCBI lineage: Bacteria > Bacillati > Actinomycetota > Actinomycetes > Kitasatosporales > Streptomycetaceae > Streptomyces > Streptomyces sp. NPDC058773. Next base: position 107,286 of record NZ_JBHYPE010000008.1, on the reverse strand, counting down.
CGCCCAGCTCGATCAGGGCCTTGTACAGGGCGATCTGGCGGGGGGTGGAGGAGAGCAGGTCCTCGCCGCGCAGCACGTGGGTGATCGCCATCAGGGCGTCGTCGACCGGGTTGACCAGGGTGTACAGCGGGGCGCCGTTGGCACGGACGATGCCGTAGTCCGGGACGTTCTCCGGGGTGAAGGTCAGCTCGCCGCGCACCAGGTCGGTGAAGGTGATCGGCTCGTCGGGCATCCGGAAGCGGACGATGGAGGTGCGGCCCTCGGCGTCGTACGCGGCCTTCCGCTCAGCGGTCAGCTCGCGGCAGGTGCCGTCGTAGCCGGAGGGCTTGCCGGCCTTGCGGGCGGCCTCGCGGCGCTCGTCGAGCTCTTCGGTGGTGCAGTAGCAGTGGTAGGCGTGACCGGCCGCGAGGAGTTTGTCGGCGATGTCCTTGTAGAGGTCCATGCGCTGCGACTGGCGGTACGGCGCGTGCGGGCCGCCGACCTCGGGACCCTCGTCCCAGTCGAAGCCCAGCCAGTGGAACGAGTCCAGCAGCTGGTTGTAGGACTCCTCGGAGTCGCGGGCCGCGTCGGTGTCCTCGATCCGGAAGACCAGGGTGCCCTTGTTGTGCCGTGCGTAGGCCCAGTTGAACAGGGCGGTACGGATCAGGCCGACATGGGGGTTACCGGTCGGGGAGGGACAGAAACGGACGCGTACGGGGGTCGCGTTAGCCACGCTTGATCACCTTGTTGGTGAGAGTGCCGATGCCTTCGATGGTGACGGCGACCTCGTCGCCGACGTTGAGGGGGCCGACCCCGGCCGGGGTGCCCGTGAGGATGACGTCGCCGGGGAGCAGGGTCATGGCCTCGGTGATGTGGACGATCAGGTCCTCCACCGGGCGGACCAGGTCGCTGGTGCGGCCGAGCTGGCGCTGTTCGCCGTTGACCGTGCACTGGACGGCGAGGCCCGCGGCGATGTCGGCGGGGTCCAGACCGGTCTCGACCCAGGGGCCGAGCGGGCAGGAGCTGTCGAAGCCCTTGGAGCGGCCCCACTGCTTCTCGCGCCGCTGCACATCGCGGGCGGTGACGTCGTTGGCGCAGGTGTAGCCGAGGATCACGTCCTTGGCGCGCTCGCGGGGCACCTCACGGCACATCCGGCCGATGACGACGGCGAGCTCGGCCTCGTGGTGCACCTCCTGGGAGAAGGAGGGGTACCCGATGGGGTCGCCGGGGCCGATCACCGTGGTCGACGGCTTGAAGAAGATGACCGGCTCGTCGGGCACGGCGTTGCCCAGCTCGGCGGCGTGCTCGGCGTAGTTGCGGCCGACCGCGACGACCTTGTTGGGCAGGACCGGCGGCAGCAGCCGGACCTTGTCGAGGGGGACCTTCTGGCCCGAGCGCTCGAATTCCGCGAAGGGATGCCCCTTGATGACGTCGAGTTCGTCGCCCTCGACGACGCCGAAGCCGACGTTGCCGTCGATGGAGAATCTGGCGATGCGCACGGGTTGCCGTTGCCCCTCATTGATCACTGGCCGGAGATGACACTCCAGGCTATCGCGGGGCCGCTGCCGGTCCGTCGCCGAATTACGCGGGGACGCCCTGTTCGGGGGCCGTCATCAGGATCGTGCGGCGGGGGTTGGCGGTCTGGGCCGGCAGGTCGACGGTGTGCTCCGGGGCCACGGTGCCGAGCTCGTCGGCGTCGGTGAGGTGGGCCAGGGTGGTGCGCCGCGGGTTGGCTATGTTGCGGAACATCGTCGTCGTCTTCACTGCTGCATGCCTCGCGTCATCGGAGTCGGGAAAGGGCTTGCGGAAAGCTGCCTTGTCATTCTCGGCAACTGTGTAAAGCGTCAGGCTAAGCGCGCTATTCCCTGCGACGTGCAGGGGGACTCAATGATCTTCCTGTGAGTTTGCTCACGAAGTGTGTGACAAATGCCGCATTTCCCATGATCAACAACCCTGGGCGAATCGGACAATGGCGGATTGAAGCGCACGTTCCGCTCCCGATCACCGCACCTGGGACAGCCTGATGGGGCGGTCGACTCGCGGATAAAAGTCCGTTATCGACGGCAGAATCTTCTACCCGACGTGACGCGTTCCGCACATTGCGTCACCCACGTCACACTGCGGGGCTCCGCTCTTGTTGGAGATCCGGCACTGTGCTGGAATTCCACGGACCGCCGCACGTTTCAGCCGGCGCGCAGGGCGCAAAGAGGCGCCGCGCGGTGGTGCCGTTCTCTTCCGACCGGAGAGGGCAGCCCGCCGGTCACTCACGACCGCCATCGGGGGACTTCGCGGTTCCCCATTCGACTCGACACCGTCCCGCCGAGCGGGACGCCTGGTCCAGAGGTTGCGACGCTAGTGCAGGGACGTTTCAAGAGGGATGGCAGCGCTGCGGCGGACCCGGAGCTGCGCGGCGGGACCGACCGCGCCTCCTCGCCCCAGCGCGCGCAGGGCAACGGTTCCGGCGGGGGCAGCACACTGCCCGTCGACGGGGGTGGCCAGGCGCCGGGCAATGACGCCGCGGACGGCGGCAAGTCCAAGGCGTCGAAGGGGCCCAGCGGCCCCGGTTCGCGCATGGCGCTGCGCAACTGGCGCATCAGCACCCGTCTGGTCTCCCTGCTCGCGCTCCCCGTGGTCGCCGCGACCACGCTGGGCGGTATGCGCATCGGCACGTCGCTGGAGAACATCGACCAGCTCGACAAGATGCAGCTGCTCACCGAGATGACCCGGCAGGCGACCGAACTCGCCGACGCGTTGCAGGTGGAGCGGGACAAGTCGGCCGGTCCGCTGGCCGGCAGCGGGAACGTCAAGGACGACGCCAACGTCGTCGCGCCCCGGGAGGCGACCGACCGCGCCCGGCTGTCGTTCAACCAGGCCACCGATGACATCCGGGGCCAGGACGCCACGATGACCGGTGTCCGGGCGACCGTCCTGGAGATCACCCGCCAGCTGAACACCCTCAACGAGATCCGCAACAACGCGTACAAGGACGAGGACAACGCGGCGCGGACCATCACCAGCTACAACCAGCTGATCAACTCGCTGCTCTCGCTCTCCCAGGACATGGCCCAGGCGACCAGCAACCCGGAGATGATCCGCTCCACCCGTGCGCTGGCGGCGTTCTCGTCGGCCAAGGAGTACGCGTCGATCCAGCGCGCCCTGGTCAGTGCCGGCCTCGCCCACGAGGGCGGCCCGCAGCTGTCCTCCAACGACCGGCTGGCCGGCCGTAACGCCGAGGACAACGAGAAGGCGGCCCGCGACCGCTTCTCGCAGATCTACACCAGCAACGGCGAGAACAGCGCCGGTGCGCTCACCCGCGGTCTGGACGGCAACAACGACGAGATCAAGGCCGCGGTCGCCTTCGCGCACCGCGCCTTCGCCAGCGGTTCCGGCATCCGCAGCCAGGACTACCGCTACCTCGACTGGTACGACTCCGACACCGTCAAGATCGACGAGATGTCGCGCATCGAGACCACGCTGCTCTCCGAGATGGAGCAGAAGTCCCGCGAGCTGCGCAACGAGGCCACCCAGTCCGCGATCATCAGCGGTGCGCTGATCCTGCTCGTCCTCGGCGTCTCGCTGGTCGGCGCGTTCGTCGTGGCCCGGTCCATGGTCCGCTCGCTGCGCCGCCTCCAGGACACCGCGCAGAAGGTCGCCCAGGACCGGCTGCCCGAGCTGGTCAAGCAGCTCTCCGAGTCCGACCCGCAGGACGTGGACACCTCCGTCGAGTCCGTCGGTGTGCACAGCCGGGACGAGATCGGCCGGGTGGCCGCGGCCTTCGACGACGTGCACCGCGAGGCGGTCCGCCTCGCCTCCGAGCAGGCGCTGCTGCGGGGCAACGTCAACGCGATGTTCACCAACCTCTCGCGCCGTTCGCAGGGTCTGATCCAGCGTCAGCTCTCGCTGATCTCCGAACTGGAGTCCCGCGAGGCCGACCCGGACCAGCTCTCCTCGCTCTTCAAGCTCGACCACCTCGCCACCCGCATGCGCCGTAACGGTGAGAACCTCCTGGTCCTCGCCGGTGAGGAGCCGGGGCGCCGGTGGACCCGGCCGGTGCCGCTGGTCGACGTCCTGCGCGCCGCGGCCTCCGAGGTGGAGCAGTACGAGCGGATCGAGCTCAGCGCCGTACCGCAGACCGAGGTCGCCGGCCGGGTCGTCAACGACCTCGTGCACCTCCTCGCCGAGCTGCTGGAGAACGCCACCTCGTTCTCCTCCCCGCAGACCAAGGTCAAGGTCACCGGTCACGCGCTGCCCGACGGCCGGGTGCTGGTCGAGATCCACGACACCGGTATCGGTCTCTCCCCCGAGGACCTCTCGGCGATCAACGAGCGACTGGCCAGCCCGCCGACCGTGGACGTCTCGGTGTCCCGGCGGATGGGTCTGTTCGTGGTCGGCCGGCTGTCGCTGCGGCACGGCATCCGTATCCAGCTGCGGCCCTCCGACTCCGGTGGCACGACCGCGCTGGTCATGCTGCCGGTCGATGTCGCCCAGGGCGGCAAGAAGCCGGCGCCCAGCAGCGCCAAGGGCGGTGGCGGCGACCACGGTGGTGGAGCGTCCAGCCGGCTCGCGGGGCTCCAGCCGCGCGGTCAGGTCGGTTCCGGCCCGGCGGCCGGCGGGCGGCCCGCGCTGCCCGGTCGCGGCGGGCCCGCCGGCGGGGCGCCCAACGCCTTCGGCGCTCCGGCGCCGTCCGGCCGTACGGCTCCGCCCGGTGCGGGTGCCCCCGGTGCCCCGGCGCAGGGCGGCGACCGCCCGGCGGCCGGCCGTCCCTCGCTGCCCACCCGTGGCGGTGCGGACAGCGGCCCGGCACCCACCGTGGCACCGCCGACCGGCGCCCCGCGCCGCGAGGAGCGCCCGCAGCTGCCCGCACGGGGCGCCGCGGCCGAACTGCCGGGCGGTCAGTCCGGCGGCGGCCAGGGCTCGCAGCAGTCCGGCGGTACGAGTTGGGGCGCGCGCCGTGAGCGCGGCGGCTCCGACGACTGGCCGCTGACGCCGCGGGAGACCCCGGACCGGCCGCGTGGCCACGAGGAGCCGGAGACCACCGGCAGCTTCGAGCGGCCCGCACCGGGCGGTGGCCCCGGCGACACCGCGGCCTTCGCCCGTCCCGACTTCGACGGTCCGCCGCCCGCCGCGGACGGCTCCCAGGGCGGCCGCCGCCCGCAGGGCGCGCGTCCGGCCGGCCAGGGCGCGGGCAACGGCCCCGCCGACACCGGGCAGTTCGCGCTGCCGGGCGACGACGTGGGTCAGTACGGGACCGGTCAGTACGAGACGGGCCAGTACCGGCGCCCGGACTCCGACACCGGGCAGTACCAGCGGCCCGACTCCGACACCGGCCAGTACCAGCGCCCCGACAGCGACACCGGCCAGTACCAGCGGCCGGAGGCCGGCCGGGCCGCGTACGCCGACGAGGCGCAGGGCACCGGACAGTTCCCGGTGCAGCAGGCGCCGGAGAGCGGTACGCCGTCCGCCGATGTGCTCGGCGACGCGGACGCCGGTCCCGGTGACGGCCGTACGCCGATCTTCGACACCATCGAGTCCAACTGGTTCAACACCCCGGCGTCCGCCGCGGCCGGTGTACCGCCCCAGGGCGCCACCGAGCCCGACGCCCCGCGGCTGCCGCGCCGCGAGGCGCAGGACGGCGCGGCGCAGGGCGAGGCACGCGGCGACGCGCGCGGCGAGGCTCCGGTCAACGGTGCGCGTGGCGCGGCGCCGGCCGAGGCCGCCCAGTGGCGCAGCTCGCCCAACGACGAGACGTGGCGGCAGGCGGAGCAGATCCGCCAGCCCGCCGCGGGCGGTGTCACCACCTCCGGACTGCCCCGCCGGGTCCCGCGCGCGAACCTCGTCGCGGGCACCGCGCAACAGCAGCAGTCCACCCAGAGCGGCCCGCAGGTCTCGCGTGCGCCCGGCGATGTGCGCGGGCGGCTGACCAATCTCCGCCGGGGTATTCAGCAAGGCCGGCAGGCCGGGACGTCGTCCACCGGCACGCACGGCATTGTCGATCCCACTCACCAGCAGGAGCGTTAGTTGAGTCCGATGAGCCAGGCGGCTCAGAACCTGAACTGGTTGATCACCAACTTCGTGGACAACACCCCCGGGGTGTCCCACACGGTGGTGGTCTCCGCGGACGGTCTGCTGCTCGCCATGTCCGAGGGCTTCCCCCGCGACCGCGCCGACCAGTTGGCGGCGGTGGCCTCCGGCCTGACCTCGCTGACCTCCGGCGCGTCCCGCATCTTCCAGGGCGGGACCGTCAACCAGACCGTCGTGGAGATGGAGCGTGGCTTCCTCTTCATCATGTCCGTCTCCGACGGATCGTCGCTGGCCGTACTGGCGCACCCCGAGTGCGACATCGGCCTCGTCGGCTACGAAATGGCTCTGCTGGTCGACCGGGCAGGGACGGTGCTGACGCCGGACCTGCGCGCCGAACTGCAGGGCAGCCTGCTGAACTGACCGGCGTCCGCAGCGCCGTTCCGTTCCGCTCCCACCATCCATGTGCCGCACCCCCCACCGGCCCAACCCGACGACAGTCAGTTGTCCCGCCCGGAGGACCCATGACCCCGCCACCTGCCACTTCCGGCCCGTACGGCGCCTACAGCCAAGCGCCGTACGGGAGCGAAGGTGACCAGCCGCTGGTGCGCCCGTACGCCATGACCGGAGGCCGGACCCGGCCGCGCTACCAGCTCGCCATCGAGGCGCTGGTCAGCACGACCGCCGATCCGGCCCAGCTGCCCGGCCTGCTGCCCGAGCACCAGCGCATCTGCCACCTGTGCCGTGAGGTGAAGTCGGTCGCCGAGGTCTCCGCGCTGCTGCACATCCCGCTGGGTGTGGCGCGGATTCTGGTCGCGGACCTGGCCGAGGCCGGGATGGTGGCGATCCACCAGCCCGGCGGCAGCGGCGAGGCCGGCGGCACGCCGGACGTGACCTTGCTCGAGAGGGTGCTCAGTGGACTTCGCAAGCTCTGACAGCGGTTCGGACGGGAATCCGGCCCGCGCCACCACCTCCGCCAAGATCGTGGTGGCGGGGGGCTTCGGTGTGGGCAAGACGACGTTCGTCGGGGCCGTATCGGAGATCAACCCGCTGCGTACCGAGGCCGTGATGACCTCCGCCTCGGCGGGCGTCGACGACCTCAGCCACGTCCAGGACAAGACCACGACGACCGTGGCCATGGACTTCGGCCGGATCACCCTGGACCAGGACCTGATCCTGTACCTCTTCGGTACGCCGGGCCAGGACCGATTCTGGTTCATGTGGGACGACCTGGTCCGCGGCGCGATCGGCGCGGTGGTGCTGGTCGACACCCGGCGGCTGTCCGACTGCTTCCCCGCGGTCGACTACTTCGAGAACAGCGGCCTCCCGTTCGTCATCGCCCTCAACGGCTTCGAGGGGCACCAGCCCCACACGCCCGACGAGGTGCGTGAGGCGCTGCAGATCGGCCCGGGGACCCCGATCATCGCCACGGACGCCCGGCACCGCAACGAGGCCAAGAGCGCGCTCATCACGCTCGTGGAGCACGCCCTGATGGCCCGGCTGCAGTAGCCGCGGGGCCGGCCCGTCCCGCAGCGCGAGCGGGCCGTACAGCCGTTGTCAGGGGCGGGGGCCCGGGCCCCTGCCCCGGACCGGATTCCGGCATCCCTGAGTGGATCTGTGTCCTTCGACACGCCCACAATTTTGCTTCATAACGTTTCGACAGTGAATCAGTGGCCTTTCGACACCCCGCGCGCATGCCCGGCTTCGCTGCGCTCACAATTCTCCTGCATTTTGGCGCGGCTCGCCCTTAACGCCCCTTTTATCTGAGGCCCTTTCGGGCCCGCTCCGCCTTTGCCCAGTGTTTGGAACGCACCGCCCTGACGTGCTGAAATTCGCTGAACTCCGGAGTAGGAACGCCCAGAAGAAGCGGCACAGCAAGTCAGTGCCGGCGCCGAGAGGTTGTTGGTCGAGTGAGGCGAAGCAAGGCGAGCCCCGAGCCGCAGGAATCGCGGCGGGGTAACTTCACACCGCCGCCCAGAGGTGGCCTACCGGCTTCCGACGCGCCCGAAAATACGGTCGCGAAGCCTCCGGTCAGTGGTGGTAAGTACTCCCCGCGCAACTGGCGCGTGGCGACCCGCCTGAACGCCATTCTGCTGATCCCCGTACTGCTCGCCCTCGTATTCGGCGGTCTGCGCGTGGACAGTTCGTTCGCGACCTGGCAGGAAGCGCAGGACGCGGAGAACACCGCGAAGCTGGTGCGCGCCGCGCTTTCCTACAGCACCGCCCTGATCGATGAGCGGGACCGCACCGCGGCACCGCTGCTCAAGGGCAAGAAGGACGACCCGGCGGTGCAGCAGGCGCGCGACACCACCGACGCCGCGGCCGAGAAGTTCCACCGGGCCGCCGAGGCCATTCCGGACAAGCCGGGTCTCCAGCGCCGTCTCGCCTCGTTCGAGAAGGTCGAGCCCAAGCTCCAGCAGCTGCGTCAGGCCGCCTACACCTCCAAGCTGCACGGTGTGCAGACCGAAGAGGGCTATGTCGAGGTCCAGCACCCGCTGATGGAGTTCGCCAACGAACTCGGCCTGGGCACCGGCAACATCACCTCCTACGGCCGCACGGTCTACGCCATCGCACTGTCCAAGGCGGCGGAGTCGCTGGAACGCTCCATCGGCACCCACCTCCTGGTCGACCCGGCCTCCCCGCAGGGCGGCAAGGAACACAAGCTCCAGCTGACCGCCTTCGCTTCGTACCGCTACCTGGAGGGCATCGCCATCGGCGAGTACACCTCCGGCGGCACCCCCGAGGACGTCGAGCGCCTCAAGAAGGACGGCGCTGCGCTCAAGAAGGCCGCGCAGCAGAAGGTCGCGCAGGCGAAGGCGCAGGCGCAGGCCGCCGGCCGGCCGTTCCGCACCCCGCCGTCGATCGACCAGATGTCCGCCCTGATCGCCACCGGCGCGGCGCCGGAGTCGCTCGGTGCGCGCGGCATCACCTCCGACACCTACTTCGCCGCGGCGACCGGCAAGTTCGACATGTACCGGTCCATCGAGAAGGACCTGGCCGACAAGGCCGTGAACGAGGCCGCGGCGATCTCCGACGACGCCCGCCAGTCGACCTTCACCGACTCCGGCATCGTGCTCGCCGCGCTGATCATCGCCTTCGTCGTGGCCGGCATGATGGCCCGCCGGATGAGCCGCAACATGCGCCAGCTGCGCACCGCCGCCTTCGGCATCGCCGAGCAGCGGCTGCCGATGCTGGTCGACCAGCTCTCGCGGACGGACCCGGGCCGGGTCGACACCCGCGTCCAGCCGATCCCGATCGCCACCACCGACGAGATCGGCGAGGTCGCCCGCGCCTTCGACCAGGTGCACCGCGAGGCCGTCCGGCTCGCCGCCGAGCAGGCGCTGCTGCGGGGCAACGTCAACGCGATCTTCACCAACCTCTCCAGCCGCAACCAGGGTCTGATCGAGCGCCAGTTGGAGCTGATCACCGACCTGGAGAACAACGAGGCGGACCCGGACCAGCTGGAGAACCTCTTCCGGCTCGACCACCTCGCGACCCGTATGCGGCGCAACGGTGAGAACCTCCTCATCCTCGCGGGCGAGGAGCCCGGCCGCCGCTGGAACCAGCCGGTGCCGCTGGTCGACGTCCTGCGGGCGGCGATCAGTGAGGTCGAGTCCTACGAGCGCATCGACCTCACCGGGGTCCCCGAGAGCGAGATCCACGGCACCGCCGTGACCGACCTCGTGCACCTGCTGTCCGAGCTGCTGGAGAACGCCACCACGTTCTCCTCCCCGCAGACCAAGGTGCGGGTGGCCGCGACCCGGCTGCCCGACGGCCGGGTGATGATCGAGATCCACGACAAGGGCATCGGGCTCACCCCCGAGGACTTCGCGGACATCAACCACAAGCTGGCGAACCCGCCGAGCGTGGACGCCGCGATCTCCCAGCGCATGGGCCTGTTCGTGGTCGGCCGGCTGGCCGACCGGCACGGGATCCGGGTGCAGCTGCGCCCCTCCGGCGAGCAGGCGGGCACCACGTCGCTGGTCATGCTGCCCGAGGCGATCACCCACGGTGGTGGCGGCGAGCAGTTCGACGACGACTTCACGGTCTCCCGCATCGTGCCGGAGCACCAGCAGAGCGGCTACGAGGGACAGCAGCGCACCGCCGCGGAGCTGGGCTTCGACGACAGCCGTTACGGCCGGACGGACTCCGGTGACCTGGACATGGTGGGCCGCTCGCTGATCCGCGAGGAGCGCCGCGCGGCCCTGGAGGCCCAGGCGACCGGCGAGCCGGCTCCCGGCTACCCGCAGGACGAGCGTCCGCTCTTCCGTGACGAGGTGCCGTCCGGCGGCGCGTTCCAGGACCAGCAGGCCCAGGGATATGCGGAAGCCGATCAACCGCTCTACGACGACCGGTCGCACGGCGGCCAGGCGTTCGGCGGGCAGGGCTTCAGCGAGCCGGGTTTCGCCGAGACCACGGGCCGGCAGCCCTTCGTCTCCCATGAGACGGCACAGCCGGACGAATGGGCTGAACGTCCCGCGTTCGAGGGCTACTTCGGGACCGAAGCGGAATCTGACCGGAATGCAACTGCCGCTCCCGCTGGCGCCGCTGAGCGCGTACCATTCGAGCGTCCGGGCCCCACACCGAGCGACGCCCCCGCGCGGACGGACGCCGGCCTTCCGCGCCGCGGAGGCCGCGACCAGCAAGCACCGCAGGTGCAAGAGCAGCGGAGCGCGCCGGAGACCGGCCAGGACGGCTCCGACTGGCGCAGCTCCAACGACGAGCGCTGGGAGCGGGCGGGGGGACTACGCGAGCCGAAGGCAGGCGGAGTCACCTCCTCCGGCCTCCCCCGGCGGGTGCCCAAGGCCAACCTGGTCGAAGGTGCCGCGGAGCAGACCCCGCAGGGCGGCCCCCAGGTCTCCCGCGCCCCGGAGGACGTCCGCGGCAGGCTGAGTAACCTGCGCCGCGGCGTCCAGCAGGGACGCAACGTCGGCACGGACCCCTCCGGGGTCCCCCAGAATGACCAACAGGGCTTCGGCCCCGGCAGCACCTACGATCAGGAGCGTTAGTGTGAGCCCGATGAGCCAGGCGGCGCAGAATCTGAACTGGTTGATCACCAACTTCGTGGACAACACCCCCGGGGTGTCCCACACGGTCGTGGTCTCCGCAGACGGTCTCCTCCTCGCCATGTCCGAGGGCTTCCCTCGTGACAGAGCCGATCAGTTGGCGGCGGTGGCCTCCGGTCTGACGTCGCTGACCTCCGGCGCGTCCCGCATCTTCGAGGGCGGGAGCGTCAACCAGACCGTGGTGGAGATGGAGCGTGGTTTCCTCTTCATCATGTCCGTCTCCGACGGATCGTCGCTGGCCGTACTGGCGCACCCCGAGTGCGACATCGGCCTGGTCGGCTACGAGATGGCCCTGCTGGTCGACCGCGCGGGCACGGTACTGACGCCGGATCTGCGCGCCGAACTGCAGGGAAGTCTTCTCAACTAAAAGACAGGCAGTGCGTTTCCCGCCACCGGGCCTTAGGGTTCGGTGGCGCGACCGGCGTCAGACAGGCAAGTTGGAGGAGGAGACGTGGCAACGCCCCCGAGCGGATACCCGTATGGCTCCGGACAGCAGTCCGGACCTGTGGGCGAGACCCATAACAACCGCTTCAACTTCCCGTCTGCGCCGAGCCGCCGGCCGCAGCGGCCCCCGCAGCAGAACGGGCCGTACGACTCCCAGCCGTACGAGCCGTCGGTGTACGACCAGCCGCAGGCACCGCGCATCCAGCCGGTGCAGCCGCAGCGGCGCGCGCCCGAGCCCGCCCCCACCAGCGGGAACAACCCGCTGGTGCGGCCGTACGCCATGACCGGAGGCCGGACCCGGCCGCGCTACCAGCTCGCCATCGAGGCGCTGGTCAGCACGACCGCCGACCCCGCGAAGCTGCAGGGCCAGCTGCCGGAGCACCAGCGCATCTGCCACCTCTGCCGCGAGATCAAGTCAGTAGCCGAGATCTCCGCGCTTCTCTCCATCCCCCTCGGCGTCGCCCGGATCCTCGTCGCCGACCTGGCAGAGGCCGGACTCGTCGCCATCCATCAGCCCGGCGGGGACGAGACCGCCGGCGGACAGCCAGATGTGACACTGCTCGAAAGGGTGCTCAGTGGACTTCGCAAGCTCTAGCGGTGCAGCCCGCTCCACCACCTCCGCGAAAATCGTGGTGGCGGGCGGCTTCGGCGTGGGCAAGACCACGTTCGTCGGGGCCGTCTCAGAGATCAACCCGCTGCGCACCGAAGCCGTGATGACCTCCGCCTCGGCGGGCATCGACGACCTCACGCACGCGCCGGACAAGACGACCACGACCGTGGCCATGGACTTCGGCCGGATCACCCTGGACCAGGACCTGATCCTGTACCTCTTCGGTACGCCGGGCCAGGACCGATTCTGGTTCATGTGGGACGACCTGGTCCGCGGCGCGATCGGCGCGGTGGTGCTGGTCGACACCCGCCGTCTCGCCGACTGCTTCCCCGCGGTCGACTACTTCGAGAACAGCGGCCTCCCGTTCGTCATCGCCCTCAACGGCTTCGACGGACATCAGCCCTACACGCCCGACGAGGTGCGTGAGGCGCTGCAGATCGGCCCGGACGCGCCGATCATCACCACCGATGCGCGGCATCGCAGCGAGGCCAAGAGCGCGCTCATCACGCTCGTGGAGCACGCCCTGATGGCCCGGCTGCGCTAGTAGGACGCGTCCGGGCGCCCCGTGCCCGCACGCGCGCAACGACGAAAGGCCCCCACACCGGCTCGGTGCGGGGGCCTTCGTCGTGCCGTGGGCCCGTACACGCCGGTGTACGGGCCCCGTTCGGCGTCCGGGCGTCAGCGGCGCTCGGGGCACTGCTTCCAGGCGAAGTGGTACAGGGTGTTGATGCTGCCGTCGGTGGAGTCCATGGCCATGTAGCTGGTCGACTTGGGGTCCGCCCCCTTGGCGTCCACCCTCAGCTCGGTGTTGATGTTGAAGTAGCGCTCCTCGCCGCAGGGTGCGTACACCAGCGCGTCGATGTCGGTCTCGTCCGAGGTCTGCCAGTTGGTGTCGTAGGGACCGGTGAAGCTGTGGCTCTTACGGGCCGTCTGCTGCTGGCCCTGGAAGTAGTAGCCGGCCGACTCCAGCCCCTTGGCGCCCCGGGCCAGCGAGGCGTAACCACGGTAGTCGGCGCGGGCGATCGCGTAGGTGAAGCCCTGCGGGACATGGACGTTCAGCGCGATCTGGCAGTTCTTGCGGGAGTCGGTGGGTCTGCTGCCGTTGCCCGCCTGGGCGAGGTATTCGCTGTAGGTGACGGTGAACGCGGTGTTGTCGGGGGCGATGGCCACTGCGGCGCTGCCGGGTCTGCAGCCCGAACCGTTGACCGTGGCGACGGTAATGGTGATCTTGCCGGTCGGCGGGTCGTCGCCGAACCGGGCCGTGGTGGTGGGGGATGCCGATCCGGCGAGGAGCAACGATGCCACTGCGGCACCAGCACTGAGCGTGCTGAGCATGGGCCTTTCCTTCCGGTCGTCCTAGGCCCGCCGTGCGGGAACACCAGGAGAAGAAATGACGAGCGCATGCCAGCACGACTGCCGCCCCTTGCACAGCTCCGCTCCCCAGGATTGGGGCGAACCTACGCCTTGATCCGGACGCGCCCTGCCAAACCGGAACACCGGGTCCGAAAGGGGTTGTTGGTGGCTGGGCGGCGCAGACGCGAAGCACGCCCTCCCGGCCCCCGGGAACGCGACCAGGGGCCCCGCCGCAACGGCGGGGCCCCATAGTCGGAAACGGCGTGCGTCAGAGCGCTATCGCTGCCAGCTGGTCGCCCCGTGGAAGCCGATCTGGCGCTCCAGGCGGCGCCACCGGGCGGCGGTGGCGCGCGGGTGGGCGGGGGCGGCGGACGGCCGGTGGGCGGCGCGGGCCAGCAGGACGGCGGTCAGCGCAGCGAGCTCCTCCTCGCTGGCCTGTCCCTTCTCCACGCGGATGGCATCGGTGCGGTGGGCAGGATTCACGGTGTTTTCTCCGTCGTCGCGGTGGGCGTGGTGCCGGGTGCGGGTGCGGGATGCGGCTACTGGGGCGGGTTGCCGTGCTTGCGGGCCGGCAGGTCCGCGTGCTTGGTGCGCAGCATCTCCAGGGCGCGGATGAGCGTGTGGCGGGTCTCGGCGGGGTCGATCACGTCGTCGACCAGACCGCGCTCGGCCGCGTAATACGGGTGCATCAGCTCGGACTTGTACTCCTTGACCATGCGCACCCGCATGGCCTCGGAGTCGTCCGCCTCGGCGATCTGCTTGCGGAAGATGACGTTGGCCGCGCCCTCGGCGCCCATCACCGCGATCTCGTTGGTGGGCCAGGCGTACGTCAGGTCGGCGCCGATGGACTGCGAGTCCATGACGATGTAGGCGCCGCCGTAGGCCTTGCGCAGGACGAGCGAGATCCGCGGGACGGTCGCGTTGCAGTAGGCGTAGAGCAGCTTGGCGCCGTGCCGGATGATGCCGCCGTGCTCCTGGTCGACGCCGGGCAGGAAGCCGGGGACGTCGAGCAGGGTGACGATCGGGATGTTGAAGGCGTCGCACATCTGGACGAAGCGGGCGGCCTTCTCGGACGCCTCGATGTCCAGCACGCCGGCCAGCGACTGCGGCTGGTTGGCGATCAGGCCCACCACGCGGCCGTCGAGCCGGGACAGCGCACAGATGATGTTGGTCGCCCAGCGCTCGTGGACCTCCAGGAACTCGCCGTCGTCGACGATCTCCTCGATGACCTTGCGCATGTCGTACGGGCGGTTGCCGTCGGCCGGGACCAGGTCCAGCAGCGCGTCACCGGAACGGTCGGCGGGGTCCTCGCAGGGCACCGCCGGCGGGTTCTCCCGGTTGTTGGCCGGCAGGAGGGAGAGGAGGTAGCGGACCTCCTCCAGGCAGGTGGCCTCGTCGTCGTAGGCGAAGTGGCACACGCCGGACGTCTCGGCGTGCACATCCGCGCCGCCCAGGCCGTTCTGGGTGATCTCCTCGCCGGTCACCGCGCGCACCACGTCGGGGCCGGTGATGAACATCTGCGAGGTCTCGCGGACCATGAAGACGAAGTCGGTCAGGGCCGGGGAGTACGCCGCGCCGCCGGCGCAGGGGCCGAGCATCACCGAGATCTGCGGGATGACCCCGCTCGCCTTGGTGTTGCGCTGGAAGATGCCGCCGTAGCCGGCGAGCGCGGAGACGCCCTCCTGGATACGGGCGCCGGCGCCGTCGTTCAGCGACACCAGCGGCGCACCGGCCTGGATGGCCATGTCCATGATCTTGTGGATCTTGGTGGCGTGGGCCTCGCCCAGCGCGCCGCCGAAGATCCGGAAGTCGTGCGCATAGGTGAAGACGGTCCGGCCGTGGACGGTGCCCCAGCCGGTGATCACGCCGTCGGTGTAGGGCTTCTTGGCCTCCAGGCCGAAGCCCGTCGCCCGGTGCCGCCGCAGCGGCTCGACCTCGTTGAACGAACCCTCGTCCAGCAGCAGCTCGATCCGCTCGCGGGCGGTCAGCTTGCCCTTGGCGCGCTGCGCTTCCGTGGCGCGCTCGCTGGGGCCCCGCCGGACCTGCTCGCGGATGGCGTGCAACTCGGCGACGCGCCCGCGGGCGTCGTTGGCGCCGGCGGGCAGATCTTCGACAGTGGTCATGCATCGACGGTACGTGCGGGGAGCGCCGCGCACCGATGTCGGTTTCGTACAACGTCGCATGCGATTTGGTGGGCAGGCAGTACAGAACCGTGCTGTACGCGCCCCGCGTCCCGGCGTCCGTTCGGGTGGCGGGCTCCCGAGGCGTCTGTATGGCCTCGACAAAGAGCGGCGGAGCGATGTTGTCGTGACCGGTTGGTCGGACGGGCCGGTTCCGGTCAGCCCGGCCGCACCGTGCAGCTGTGGGTGGCGCAGCTCGTGCCGGGGGTCAGACGCAGTCGCAGGGACCGCCCCGTGGCCAGCACCTCGATCGCCGGGTCGTGGGAGAGGACCTCGCGGACCGGCCGCGACCAGGTGATCTCAAGTGTCTCACCGGTCCGCTCGGGGGCGGCCAGGGACAGCCGCACCGTGCGCGGGCGGTGGGCCGTCCGGTCGCCCGGCCGCTCGCGGACCAGCACGCTCGCCGGGCCGCTGCTCGTGAGCGGCCCCGCGCCGCCCGCCCGCCAGAAGTTGGCGGCCGTTACGCCGAGCGGGTCGACGGCGATCGCCTGCCGGTCCGCGTCGTTGGCGAGCACCGTCAGCCAGTGCCGGTCGGCGGCGCGGGCCGCGAGGGTGCTCGGGGTGGCGCCCGGCATCAGGAGGTAGGCGTAGCCGGCGTCGGTGGGGTCGGTGCCGTGGTCGTGCCAGAGGGTGAGGTAGCGGCGGGTGAACGGCTCCGGGGAGGAGGTGCTGTTGATGTCGCACCAGGCGCCGGTGCGGGCCTCGCGCAGCGCCTTGAGGGGCGCACCGCCCGGGAAGACGTAGCCGCCGTGTCCGGCGAGATGGGCCCAGTGGACGCGGCGGAAGGCGGTGGTCGCGCCGAGCGTGCCGGGCTGCGGCACGCCGTCGACGGTGAGCTCCGCCGTACCGGACTCCCCCAGGCAGCGGTTGTCGACGACGGTCTCGGCGGGCACCCCGTCGCGGGCGGTGATGCCGGCGCCCAGGCAGACCAGGCAGTCCGCGAGCGCGAACCAGGATTTCCGGGCGGTGAGGGTCGAGGCCAGACCGCGCAGGTCCTGGCCGATCGCGGCGAAGGTGCCGTCGGTGGTGCCGCCGACCCAGCGCGTGGCGGGCTTGGGCTCGCCCCAGCCGCCGCCCTCGTTGTCCGCGAGCCGCTTGGCGGACACGGTCGTGCCGGGCAGCCGGTAGGGGTCGACGGTGGGCCAGAAAGCGTCGGTGTACTGGTCGCCCGCGAAGTCGGCGCCCCACCAATAGAGCATCCCGGCGCCGGTGTGCCAGCCGCGCGGGTTCTCGCCGTTGCCGTTCTCGTAGTACGCGATGCGGTCGGAGGCCATGGCCAGGCCGGCGGCCCAGCCGGGGCGGCGGTGCACGGCGCGGTCCATGGCGGGGAACAGCCGGTGGCCGACGGGTTCGGGGGCGGCGGCCGTGCCGCTCCCGGCGATCCGGGCGAGCCGGGCGAGGTCGGCGACGCCGTACTGCCGGTCGGTGAGGACCGGCAGCGTACGGTCCCGCTCGGTCCAGCCCTTGATCATGGCGTGCCAGCGCTCCCGCTCCGCGTCGCTCGCGCTCCCGGCGAGCAGCGCGACCGCGGCGATCAGCGCATGACCGTGGTAGTGGTCGCTGCGCAGCACCTGCCGTTCGTCGCTGCGGAGGTAACCGCGGCTGACGGCGCGGCCGTTGACGCTGTCCATCATCAGTCCGTTGTGCAGCAGCGGGGCGTAGGCCCGCTCCACGCTGTCGAAGATGATCTGCCGGGCCGGGTCGGTGATCTGCCAGGACGAGCCGCCGAGCAGGCTGAACAGCCGGCCGAGGCCGTCGAGCAGGACGGCGCCGTAGGTGCCGGAGTAGGCGACCCAGGTGTGCTGGACGAAGGAGCCGTCGGCATAGAGCCCGTCACCCTTGGTGACGTACGGGAAGACCGGTGAGAGGGCGTCGCGGGCCAGCGCGATCTTGTCGGGGGCGCGCCCGAGGAGGCCGCGCAGCGCGACCACCCGGCAGAGGTCGACGCGGTTGGCGCCGGTGCTGGTCCCGCTGTAGTCGCCGAGCATGCCGTCCGGCACGAAGTGGTCGACGGCGGCCAGACAGCGGCAGCGCAGGGCGTCGCCGAGGCCGCCGGGCAGCCGCTCGTCGAGGATCGCGACGGTGTCGAGGAGGAGCCTGGGGCTGCCGATCTGCCAGTCCCACCAGTTTCCGTAGCGGGTGGTGGCGGTGTTGTAGACGGTGGCGTCGAGGTGGCCGAGGCCGGTGAGCAGAGCCTCGGCGAGGGCGGGGTCGCCGGTGCGGCCGGTGCCGGGCTGGGCATAGGCCTGGGCCATGGTCTGCAGCCGGCCGTAGCTCCGGGTGATGCCGGAGGGCGGGTCGTAGCGGCAGTCGGGCCAGAGGGAACCGGCGGCCGGGCGCATGCCCGCCTGGAAGGTGCTCGCCAGCGCGCCGGTCTCCTGGAGGGCGGCGGCGTACGGCGGAGCGGTGGGGTCGAAGCCGGTACCCAGGGTGAGTGCGCACCAGCGGGAGCGGAGGGCGGTGAACTCATCCGGTGCCGCGGCGGAACCGTGCGCGGAGCCGGCGCCGAGGCCGAGCGCGCCGGCGGTGGAAGCGGCGAGAAATCCTCTGCGTGACCAGGCGGGCAGGCCGGGAACGGGTGGCACGGTCGGTCCTCTCCAGGGCGTCAACTGGGGGATGGCGCTGTGCACTTGGGATGTCCCGATGGTCTAGCACGGGCCGCCGCCGGGCGGCAATGACCGCGCCGGAACGCCGGCCGCCCACCCGTCCGGACGAGACCGTGCGCGCCCGATCGGCGGAGAGCGTGCACGCCCGGCCGAGCAAGAGGTTGAATATTGAACCAGATCGGGTTACGGTGCATCTCGTTGAACCTTAAACAACCTCTGCACACCGCGTGCCCCGTCTTCGAGGAGGAGCCATGGCTCTGTTCCACCGCAAGCGCACCGCCGACACCGCCACCCCCGCCGACACCGCCACCGCTGCCGTCCTCCCGGCGGACCCCGCGCTGGAGGCGCTGACCGGCGACTACACCATCGACCCGGCCCACAGCAGCATCGGCTTCACCGTCCGGCACGCCATGGTCACCAACGTCCGCGGCGCCTTCGGCGACTACGCGGGCACGCTCCACCTCGACGGCGCCGAGCCGTCCCGCTCCACCGCGTCCCTGGACGTCAAGATCGCCAGCATCGACACCGGTATCGCGGACCGCGACGGCCATCTGCGCAGCGCCGACTTCTTCGACGCCGAGGCCTTCCCGCTGATGACCTTCCGCAGCACCGCCGCCGAGCGGGTGGACGGCGACCGCTACCGCATCACCGGCGACCTGACCCTCCGGGACGTCACCAAGCCGCTCACCATCGACCTGGAGTTCCACGGCGCGGCCACCGATGTCTACGGCGCCGAGCGGGTCGGCTTCGAGGGCAGCGCCGAGATCCTGCGCTCCGACTGGGGCCTGACCTGGAACGCCGCGCTGGAGACCGGCGGTGTGATGGTCAGCGACAAGGTCAAGCTCACCTTCGACATCTCGGCGGTCAAGGCGGCCCCGCAGGTCTGATCACCGAGCGCCGACCGCACCGCGGCCCCGCGCCGGCCCCTCCCCCGAGGGCCGTGCGGGGCCGCGGCCGCGTCTTCCGGGCACTCAGTCCTGCGGCTCGACCCCGGCCCGCAGGAGCCCGTACGCATAGGCGTCGTAGAGCGCCTGCCAGGACGCGGCGATCACGTTCTCCGCGACGCCGACCGTGGACCACTCGCCGCGGCCGTCGCCGGTGGAGACCAGGACCCGGGTGATCGAGCCGGTGCCCTGGTCGCCCTCCAGGATGCGGACCTTGTAGTCCACCAGCTCCATCTGGGCCAGCTGCGGATAGATCCGCTCCAGCCCGACCCGCAGCGCCCGGTCGAGCGCGTTGACCGGACCGTTGCCCTCGGCGGTGGCGACGATCCGCTCCCCCTTGGCCCACAGCTTCACGGTCGCCTCGTTGGCGTGGCTGCCGTCCGGGCGGTCCTCGACGATGGCCCGCCAGGACTCCACGGTGAAGTAGCGCACCGGCCTGCCCTGCACCTCTTCGCGCAGCAGCAGTTCGAACGAGGCGTCCGCGGCCTCGTAGGTGTAGCCCGCGAGTTCGCGCTCCTTGACCCGCTCGACGACCCGGCCGACCAGCTCGCGGTCGCCGCCCAGATCGATGCCCAGCTCCTTGCCCTTGAGCTCGATGGACGCCCGGCCGGCCATGTCGGAGACCAGCATCCGCATGGTGTTGCCGACCAGCTCCGGGTCGATGTGCTGGTAGAGGTCCGGGTCGACCTTGATCGCGGAGGCGTGCAGTCCGGCCTTGTGGGCGAAGGCGGAGACCCCGACGTAGGGCTGGTGGGTGGAGGGGGTGAGGTTGACGACCTCGGCGATGGCGTGCGAGATCCGGGTGGTCTCGGCGAGCCGGCCGGCGGGCAGCACCCGGCGTCCGTATTTGAGCTCCAGGGCGGCGACGACCGGGAAGAGGTTGGAGTTGCCGACCCGCTCGCCGTAGCCGTTGGCGGTGCACTGGACATGGGTGGCGCCCGCGTCCACCGCCGCCAGGGTGTTGGCCACCGCACAGCCGGTGTCGTCCTGGGCGTGGATGCCCAGCCGCGCGCCGGTGTCCGCGAGGACGGTCCGTACGACGGCGGTGACCTGCGCCGGGAGCATCCCGCCGTTGGTGTCGCAGAGCACCACGACATCCGCGCCGGCCCCGCTCGCGGTACGGACGACCTGCTTGGCGTAGACCGGGTCCAGGGCGTAGCCGTCGAAGAAGTGCTCACAGTCGAGGAAGACCCGGCGGCCCTGCGCGCGCAGGTGGGCGACGGTGTCCCGGACCATCGCGAGGTTCTCCTCGGGGGTGGTGCGCAGCGCCAGCTCCACATGCCCGACATGGGACTTGGCGACCAGCGTGATCACCGGGGCCCCGGAATCCAGGAGCGCGGCGACCTGCGGATCGTCCTCGACGCGCACCCCGGCCTTGCGGGTGGCGCCGAACGCGACCAGCTTGGCGTGCCGGAAGTCGATCTCCTCGCGGGCCCGCTGGAAGAACTCGGTGTCCCGCGGGTTGGCGCCCGGCCAGCCGCCCTCGATGAAGCCCACCCCGAAGTCGTCGAGGTGCCGGGCGATGGTCAGCTTGTCGGCGACCGTGAGGTTGATGCCCTCGCGCTGGGCACCGTCGCGGAGCGTGGTGTCGAAGACGTGGAAGTCGTCGGACACCGCGTCGGCGGGCGGCGGGGCGGGTTCGAGTGCGTCCGTCATGCTGGTGTGGCTCCTGTCGGGGTCTCGGTCTACCGGAATAACCGGTTCCACCGTCCCTCCATGTTCCCTCGCGCTCCGCCTCCGGTGAGATGTGGGCCGGAAACGAAAAAACCCCTCGCGGGTGCGAGAGGTCTGCGCGCGGGTCTGGGACGACGGTGGCCACGCCGTACTCGGGTCGTACGGGGCGGTCACTGCGGACCGGCGCGCCTGCTGCCAATAATCATGGCGAACGAGAGCACGGGGGCAGTCTGGCACACGACCGCCCCCGGCTCCCGGACCATCTCAGGATGCGAGCACGGCGTCCTTCTCCCGCTCCGTGCCGCCGACCCGGTTCAGGTCGATGTCACGGGTCTCGCGCATGGTCAGGTAGACGATCAGCGAGACGGCCGCACAACCGGCCACGTACCAGGGGAAGGCCGACTCCATACCGGACTGCTTCAGCCACAGCGCCAGCGGCTCGGCGGTACCGCCGAAAAGCGCGTTGGCGATGGCGTACGGGAAGGCGACACCGAGTGCCCGGACGCCCGTGGGGAACAGCTCAGCCTTCACACAGGCGTTGATCGAGGTGTAACCAGTGATGATCACCAGGGCGAGCAGGGCGAGGCCGAAGGCCGGCCAGAAGCTGGTGGCGTGCTTGAGCAGCAACATGATCGGCACGGTGAGGAAGGTGCCGCCGAGCGCGAAGGTGATCAGCAGCGGGCGCCGGCCGATCCGGTCCGAGAGCGCCCCGGCGAGCGGCTGGAGGCACATGAACACGAACAGCGCGCAGAAGCTGACCAGCGTCGCGGTCTGCTTGGGCAGGCCCACGGTCCCCGAAAGGTACTTGGTCAGATAGGTCGTGTACGTGTAGTAGGCGACGGTGCCGCCCATGGTCAGGGCGATGACCAGGAACGCCTCGCGCTTGTGCTGCCACAGCGCCTTGAGGGTGCCGCGCCCTGCCGCTTCCCGGCCCGCGTCACCGCCGACCGTCTCGCCCGCCTCGTTGAAGACCTCGGTCTCCAGCATGTTCCGTCGCAGATAGAAGACGACGGCCGCGCCCAGCGCACCGAGGATGAACGGGATGCGCCAGCCCCAGCTGTGCAGCGCGCTGTCCGACAGGGTGTTCTGAAGGACGATCTGCAGCGCCAGCCCGATCAGCTGGCCCGCGGTCATGGACACATACTGAAAGCTGGAGGCGAAGCCGCGCTTGCCCGGTGCGGACGCCTCGGTGAGATAGGTCGCGCTCGCCGCGTACTCACCGCCGACGGACAGGCCCTGAAGGAGCCGCGCGATCAGCAGGACCGCCACCCCGCCGTAACCTGCGACCGCATAGGTCGGTGCGACAGCGATGAGAATCGCGGACGCGGACATCAGGGTGACGGTGAGCGTCAGTGCCGCCTTCCGTCCGCGCCGGTCACCGACCCGGCCCAGCAGCCAGCCACCGATGGGGCGCATGATGAAGCCAACGGCGAAGATCGCCATGGTGTTGAACAACTGCGCGGTGATATTCCCTTCAGGGAAGAAGGAACCTGCGAAGTACACCGCGAAGCTGGAATAAACGAACCAGTCGAACCACTCGACCATGTTGCCGGCCGAACCCACCCAGATCTTGCGCCAGTTGGCCCTGCTAGCTCTTGCATCCGTCTCATCCGGGCTCTGTGCCACGCCAGCCTCCTCGTGTCCGTGGCCGATCGGCCGACCAGCGGTTACGCTCGCCGATCCGGACGATGACTGACAAGAGGACGACGGGCAACGATCGGGCGTACTTACGTGCGTTGCGTACACTGCCGGCGAATCACGGAAAGGGGCGGGCGTGGCCCCGGGGACCACGCCCGCCCCTTCCTGCGTAACGGAGATCAGGGCTTGCAGTGCCCGATGTACTTGGCGCCACGCACCTTCGTCGGGAGCGGTGCGACGGTGCCCAGGAACTCGTCCTTGCCCGGCGCGATGCACCATGTCAGGTCCGGCGCCATGATGTGGTCCACGGTCACCTTGTGCCCGTACTTCTTCGAGCAGTTGTGGTAGTAGAGCCCGGCGCTCCCGCCGGTGTGCACCCCGCACTTGGTCATCTTGACCGAGACCTTGGCCGCGGCCGGGGTCGCGGCGTTCGCCGCGGGCACGGCCAGGCCCAGCAGGGTGGTGGCGCTCAGTACGGCCAGGGCCGCGAGCGGGGCCCTCTTGCGTGAGATCACGTCTGTTCCCCTCGTGTGGACATGCGCGTGGAACACGCGCATCGAACCGGCGCGTGCGGTGGTCGTTCGGTCGAGCACGCGCATCCGGCGACGCTAGGGGATGAAGATCACGGCTTCAAGGGTGGTGCCGTACCGGGCGTCAGCGACTCGTCCAGGAATTCCCTTACGTGGCCGCGTACTTCTTCGCGGTCCGTGCCCGGGAGGCCGACGACGAGCTGGGAGCCGAAGCCGTCGAGGAGGGCGCGGGTGCGGGTGGCGAGGCGTTCGGCGTCGACGGGGCGGAATTCGCCCTTGGAGACGCCCTCGACGAGCAGGGCCACCAGGTCGCGGTGCCAGGCCAGTTCCAGTTCCAGCTGGCGTTCGCGGGTCTCGTCGTCGGCGTTCTGGGAGCGGTTCCAGACCTCCAGCCACAGGGTCCAGCGCGGGTCGCGGTGGCCTTCGGGGAGGTAGAGGTCGACCAGGGCGTCCAGCCGTTCGCGGGCCGGGACGCGGCGGGAGAGGGCGGCCCGGCGTTCGGCGCCGAGCTGCTCCTCGCTCCACTGGAGGGTCTGGAGCAGCAGCTCGTCCTTCGTACCGAAGTAGTAGAGGATGTGGCCGCTGCTCATGCCGACCTCACGGCCCAGGCCGGCCATGGTCAGCCGGTCCAGGCCCTCCGCGGCGATGGTGGCCATCGCCGCGGCCAGGACCTGCTCGCGGGGCTGGTTGAGCCGGCGCCGGGGACGGCGCGCGGGACCGGGCACGGGGACCTCCGGGGTCGGCTGGGCGGGTCTGCGGATCAGACCTTCGGCTGCTGCTGGGTGATGCAGTGGATACCGCCACCCGCTGCGAAGATCGTACGGGCGTCGACGAGGGTCACCGTCCGGCCGGGGAAGAGCCGGCGGAAGAGCGCGGCCGCCTCCTCGTCGCGCGGGTCGTCGAAGGCGCACAGCACCACGCCATCGTTGCAGAGGTAGTGGTTGATGTAGGAGTAGTCGACCAGCTGACCGTCCTCCTCGGTGACGGTCGGGGCGGGCACCTCGATGACCTCCAGCTGCCGGCCCCTGGCGTCGGTGGCCGAGCTCAGCAGCTTGACGATCTCGTTGCAGATCGCGTGGTCGGGGTGGCCGGGGTCGGGCTGGGTGTGCACGAGCACGGTGCCGGGGCGGGCGAAGGCGGCGACGATGTCGACATGGCCGCGGGTGCCGAACTGCCCGTAGTCGGCGGCCAGGCCGCGCGGCAGCCAGATCGCCTTGGTGGTGCCGAGGTGGGCGTGGATCTCCGCCTCGACCTCCTCCCGGGTGCGGCCGGGGTTGCGGCCCGGGTCGAGCTGGACGGTCTCGGTGAGCAGGACGGTGCCCTCGCCGTCGATGTGGAGGCCGCCACCCTCGTTGACCAGGGAGGTGGCGTAGCGGCGGGCGCCGGACAGCGCGCAGACCTGCTCGGCGATCTTCTCGTCGAGGTCCCAGCGGGCCCATTCCTGGGCGCCCCAGCCGTTGAACACCCAGTCGGCGGCCGCGAGTCGGCCGGTGCCGTCGGTGAGGAAGGTGGGGCCGATGTCGCGCATCCAGGCGTCGTTCAGCGGGCGTTCGACGAGGCCGATGTCCGTGCCGAGGAGTGCGCGGGCGCCCTCCGACTGGCCGGTGCCGACCACGACGGTGACCGGCTCGAAGCGGCGGACCGCGAGGGCGACGGCCGCCCACGCGCGGCGGGCCTCGGCCAGCGTCGCGCCGCCCTCCTCGCCGAAGGTGAAACCGGGGCAGGGCCAGGCCATCCAGGTGCGCTCGTGCCGGGCCCACTCCGGGGGCATACGGAAACCGGCGGCGACAGGGGTGTTCATGCGGGTCCTCGGGGTCTGTAGCGGTGTTACAGGCGGGGGTGGGCGGGGTGCCTCATCGGCCGGCCGACGGGGCCCGGCCGCGGGACGTGCTCACAGGCAAGGAGGCGTGCTCACAGGAAATAGAGCCGGGACAGGGACACGGTGTCGGCCGGTTCCGAGCGCATCGGGGCGCCGTCGAGGGTGACCAGTCCGCTGCCCCCGTCGACCTGCACCTGCCCGACCCGGGAGTTGTGGACGAGGTTGCCGGGGCCGATGCCACGGGTGCCGCGGACGGCGACCCGGCGTCGGCGCGTGGGCATGCCGTCACCGCCCTGTTCGGCCGCGGCACGGGCGACGAAGGCGACGGAGATCTCCGCGGGCGTCGCGCCGTACGCCCCGAACTGCGGGCCCAGCACCAGGGGTTCGCAGGTGTCGGTGGCGGCGTTGGGGTCACCGGTGACGCCGTAGGCGGGGAAGCCGGACTTCAGCACCAGCTGCGGTTTGGCACCGAAGTACTGCGGCTTCCACAGCACGACATCGGCCATCTTGCCGACCTCCAGCGATCCGATCTCGTGCGAAAGACCATGGGCGATGGCGGGGTTGATGGTGAGCTTGGCGATGTAGCGCAGCACCCGGGCGTTGTCGTCGTGGGCTCCGTCGCCGGCCTCCCCGTCCCGGGAAAGAAGGGGCCCGAGTTCGGCCTTCATCTTGCCCGCCATGGCGAACGTCCGGCGTACGGTCTCGCCCGCGCGGCCCATGCCCTGGGCGTCGGACGAGGTGATGCCGATCGCCCCGAGGTCGTGCAGCACGTCCTCGGCGCCCATCGTCCCGGCCCGGATGCGGTCGCGGGCCATCGCGGCGTCGCCCGGCAGGTCGGTCTTCAGGTCGTGGACCGAGACGATCATGCCGTAGTGCTCGGCGACCGCGTCCCGCCCGAAGGGGAGGGTGGGGTTGGTGGAGGAGCCGATGACGTTGGGGACCCCGGCCATCTTCAGGACGTTGGGGACATGGCCGCCGCCGCAGCCCTCGATGTGGAAGGCGTGGATGGTCCGGCCGTCCAGGACGCGCAGGGTGTCCTCGACGGTGAGGCACTCGTTCAGACCGTCGCTGTGCAGGGCGACCTGGACGTCGTGCTCCTCGGCGACCCGCAGCGCGGTGTCCAGGGCACGGGCGTGGGCGCCCATGTCCTCGTGCACCTTGAAACCGCAGGCGCCGCCCTCGGCGAGCGCCTCGACCAGCGGGGCGTCGCCGGAGGACGAACCCCGGCCGAGGAAGCCGATGTTGACCGGCCAGGCGTCGAAGGCGCTGAAGGCGTGGCCCAGCGCCCAGGGGGAGTTGACGCCGACGCCCCAGACCGGCCCGAATTCCTGGCCGATGATGGTGGTCACGCCGGAAGCCAGCGAGGCCTCCATGACGCGCGGTGTGAGCAGATGGACATGGGTGTCGACGGCGCCCGCGGTGGCGATCATGCCCTCGCCGGAGACGATCGAGGTGCCGGTGCCGACGACGACGTCGACCCCGTCGAGGGTGTCGGGGTTGCCGGCCCGTCCTATCGCGTGAATCCGGCCCTCGCGGATGCCGATGGACACCTTGCGGATGCCCTGGACCGCGTCGATGACCAGGACGTTGCTGATCACCACGTCGCAGGTCTCGCGGACCGCGGCGGCCTTGAGGTGCAGCCCGTCGCGGGCGGTCTTGCCGAAGCCGGCCAGGAACTCGTCACCGGGCTTCTGGGCGTCGGACTCGACCCGGACGACCAGGCCCGAGTCACCGAGGACGACCCGGTCGCCGGCTCGCGGGCCGTGCACCGACGCGTACTCGTGGGGATCGATGCTGCCCGTCATGCCCGTTCCTCCGCTCCCAGGTAGCCGCAGGCGGCGGCCCGCCGCAGCGCTTCCGATTCGGCGCCCGGTGCGTCCAGCGGGCCGTCCACGAGACCGGCGAAGCCGATCGCGATCCGGTCGCCGCCGATCGGGACCAGACCGACCTCCGAGGCGCCGCCGGGGTCGAACCGCACCGACGAGCCGGCCGGGACGCACAGCCGCATGCCGTACGCGGCGCCGCGGTCGAAGTCCAGCCGGGGGTTGGCCTCGAAGAAGTGGAAGTGCGAGGTGACGCTGATGGGCACGGTCGCGGTGTTGCGTACGGCCAGCACCACCGCGGGCGCGGGCTCCGGGCCGGCCGGGCCGGGGAGCACGGCGCCGGGCGCGGGCGCCGCGTCGCTCCCCCCGGCCGCCGGGCGGGCGCCGATCGGGTCGCTGACCACCGCGAGCCGGGAGCCGTCGTCGAAGACGGCCTCCACATGCACCTCGGTGACCACCTCGGCCACGCCCGGCAGCACCTCGTCCGGACCGAGCACACCGCGTGCCGCCTCGATGGCCTGAGCGAGGCGGCGCCCGTCCCGCGCCGCCTCGCAGACCGTGTCCGCGATCAACGCGGTCGCCTCGGGCACATTCAGCTTCAGTCCGCGGGCCCGGCGCGTCCGCGCCAGCTCGGCCGCGCCGAACAGCAGCAGCCGGTCGCGTTCCGTCGGGGTCAGCCGCATCCCGTCACACCTCCAGCTCGATTTGAGCATCACTCTAACCATAAAAATCGACGACAGGAAAGCATTGACCGCTACCGCAGGCATGCGTCACATTGAGCGCTGTTCTAGATGAGCGGCAAATAGAGTGCTGCTCTAAACGATCTCGCGGTGCGGACCGCCCGCGCCCGGCGCGCCCCGGCCCGCCGCACCGCCCGCAGCGCACGGCACACGGCCCACCACCCCGGGGCACCGTCCACCGCGCGCCGCGCACCCACCGTCGTCCGGCCTCTCAGGGGAGCCTCATGCCGATCGAACAACGCGGAGTCGACACCGTCCCGGAGGAGGAGCGCACCAGCGGCCCTCGCGATCTGATCTCGATCCTGCTCGGGTCGAACCTCGCGCTCGGCGTGGTGATCTTCGGCTGGCTCCCGGTCTCCTTCGGGCTCGGCTTCTGGCCCTCGGTGACCTCCCTGGCGGCGGGTACCGCCGTCGGCACCCTGCTGACCGCCCCGCTCGCGCTGGTCTCGCTGCGCAGCGCCACCAACCTCTCCACCAGCAGCGGCGCCCATTTCGGGGTGCGCGGCCGGCTGATCGGCTCGGTCATCGGCCTGCTGCTGTCGCTGGGCTACACCGCGCTGACCCTCTGGGTCGGCGGCGACGCGATGGTGGGCTGTCTGCACCGGCTGACCGGGCTGCCGTCGGACGGCACGGCCTACGCCCTGGTCTACGCCCTGCTGGCCGGCGCCACCGCGGTCGGCGCGATCCACGGCTACCGGGTGCTGCTGCGGCTGAGCAAGGTGCTCGCCCTCGGGCTGACCGCCCTGCTCGCCGTCGGCATCCTCGCCTACGCCCCCACCTTCACCACCGCCGCGCCGCCCGGCAGTTCCTATCTGCTCGGCGGCTTCTGGCAGACCTGGCTGCTGGCCGCCGTCTCCGCGGGCCTGAGCGGCCCGATCGCCTTCATCACGCTGCTCGGTGACTACAGCCGCTACATCTCCCCGCACCGGCACGGCGCCGGGAAGGTCTTCGGCGCCACCTGTCTGGGGCTGGTGGTGGGCCTGCTGGTGCCGCAGCTCTTCGGGACGTTCACCGCGCTCGCGGTCGGCGCGGGCGCGGACTACGCGGGCCCGCTGGTGGCCGGCGCACCGCTCTGGTATCTGGCGCTGCTGCTGCTCAACGCCTCGGCCGGGTCCGTCGGCAACGCCGGGCTGATGCTCTACAGCATGGGGCTCGACCTGGACGCGATCCTGCCGCGGGCGACCCGTACCCAGGCCACCTGTGTCGTCGCCACGCTGTCGACCGCGCTGGTCTACGCCGGCCACTTCCTGTGGGCGGCGCAGGGCGCGATGACCTCGTTCGTCCTGCTGATGACCGCCGTCGGGACGCCCTGGGCGGTGATCACCGTGATCGGCTTCGTGCGCTGCCGCGGGGCCTACGACCCGGAGTCGCTCCAGGTCTACAACCGGGGCACCCGCGGGGGCCGGTACTGGTACCGGGGCGGCTGGCACGTCCGGGCGGCGCTGGCCTGGGCGCTGGGCTCGGTGGTCGGCCTGCTGGGCGTGGACACCCCGCTCTACCGGGGGCCGCTGCTCCCCCTGACCGGCGGGATCGACCTCAGCTTCGTGCTCGCGGCGGCCGTGGGCGGGATCGCGTATCTGGCCCTGACGGTGCGGGAACCGCGGCCGGTCGCGGCGCCGCGCGCCCGGCCGCCCGCCGCCCCGGTCCCAGCCGCGGAGACCCCGGCGGAGACCGGCTGAACCGGTCCGGACGTGACCGAGGCCGCCCCCGGGAATGTGCGGGGACGGCCTCGGTCAGGTCCGGGCACTTGCGCGGCGCCGACGGGCTCAGCCCAGCTCGTGCATCCAGCCGTGCTTGTCCTCGGTGACACCCCGCTGGATGTCGAGGAGCGCCTCGCGCAGCTTCAGCGTGACCTTGCCGGGCTCGCCGTCGGACTGCGTCCACTCGCCGCCCGCGCTCTTGACCGTGCCGACCGGGGTGATCACGGCGGCCGTGCCGCAGGCGAAGACCTCGGTGAGGGTGCCGTTCTCGGTGTCGGCCTTCCACTGGTCGATGGAGACCCGCGCCTCCTCGGACGCGTAGCCCAGGTCGCGGGCGACGGTCAGCAGCGAGTCACGGGTGACGCCGGCGAGCAGCGAGCCGGTCAGGTTGGGCGTGACGATCTTGTCGCCGTACACGAAGTAGAGGTTCATCCCGCCCAGTTCCTCGACCCACTTGTGCTCCACGGCGTCGAGGTAGGCGACCTGGTCACAGCCCTGCGCGGCGGCCTCGGCCTGGGCGAGCAGCGACGCGGCGTAGTTGCCGCCGGTCTTGGCGTCGCCCATACCGCCGGGGACGGCCCGCACGCGGTTTTCGGACAGCCAGATGGAGACCGGCTTGACGCCGCCGGCGAAGTACGCGCCGGCGGGCGAGGCGATGACGACGAAGAGATACTCGTTGGCGGGCTTCACGCCCAGGCCGACCTCGGTCGCGATCATGAAGGGGCGCAGGTAGAGCGACTCCTCGCCACCGTGCGCCGGCACCCAGTCCTTGTCCTGCTGAACGAGCAGGTCACAGGCCTCGATGAAGGTCTCGACGGGCAGCTCCGGCATCGCCAGCCGGCGCGCGGAGGACTGGAAGCGCCGGGCGTTGGCGTCCGGGCGGAAGGTGGCGACGGAGCCGTCGGGCCGGCGGTACGCCTTGAGGCCCTCGAAGATCTCCTGGGCGTAGTGCAGGACATTGGTCGCCGGGTCGAGGGAGAGCGGCCCGTACGGCACGAGCTGTCCGTCGTGCCAGCCGCGGCCCTCGGTCCACTTGATCGTCACCATGTGGTCGGTGAAGTGGCGGCCGAAGCCGGGGGCGGCCAGGATCTGCTCCCGCTCCGCGTCGGACAGCGGGTGCGAGGAGGGCTTGAGCTCGATCGTGGGCGTCGTCATGGATGCATGTCCTTCACTGCGTGTGCGATACCGGGAGGTACCTCCCAGCGCCGGCTGGGGAGCATCTCCGGCCCAGCCCTCCGGCCGGGGGTAGGGGGTTCGGCCCCCCACCTTGCGGCACCGGTGCGGTGGCTGCCGCGCTCAGGAGGGAACCTGAACGTACCGGTCGTTACTGGGACGTCCGAGTTTCCTCGCGGGCAACGATGCCACGTCCGATTATCGCCTGTGGGTCCGCGCCGCCGGAACCGTGTGCGCGCTCCGCGTCCCGGATGGTGCGCCGCGGGGCGGTTCCGACGCGGACAGCGCCGGGCCCCATGAGCCCGGCGCTGTCCGTGGTGGGG
This sequence comes from Streptomyces sp. NPDC058773, assembly GCF_042746015.1. Taxonomy (NCBI): domain Bacteria; kingdom Bacillati; phylum Actinomycetota; class Actinomycetes; order Kitasatosporales; family Streptomycetaceae; genus Streptomyces; species Streptomyces sp. NPDC058773. The sequence continues at coordinate 76,666 of NZ_JBHYPE010000008.1, read as the reverse complement.
TCGTGCGCGGGGCCTCAGCCCGCTACGCGTGCGGCCAGCGCGTCGCCGATCTCGTCCGTGGTCCGCGCCGTACCGTCCCGGGCCTCCAGGTCGGCGGCCACGGACTCCTCGATGCGGGCGGCCTGCGGCTCGTAGCCGAGGTGGCGCAGCAGCAGGGCGACGGAGAGGATCGTCGCGGTCGGGTCGGCCTTGCCGGTGCCCGCGATGTCCGGTGCGGAGCCGTGCACCGGCTCGAACATCGAGGGGAAGTCGCCGGTCGGGTTGATGTTCCCGGAGGCGGCCAGACCGATACCGCCGGTGACGGCCGCGGCGAGGTCGGTGAGGATGTCGCCGAAGAGGTTGTCGGTGACGATCACGTCGAACCGCTCGGGCTGGGTGACGAAGAAGATCGTCGCGGCGTCGACGTGCAGGTAGTCGGTGGTGACCTCGGGGTACTCCTGGCCGACCTTGTCGAAGATGTTCTTCCACATGTGGCCCGCGTACACCAGCACATTGTTCTTGTGCACCAGCGTCAGCTTCTTGCGGGGGCGGGCGTTGGCCCGCTCGTACGCGTCGCGGACCACCCGCTCCACACCGTAGGCGGTGTTGAGGCTGACCTCGGTGGCGACCTCGGCGGGGGTACCGGTGCGCAGGCTGCCGCCGTTGCCGGTGTAGGGGCCCTCGGTGCCCTCGCGGACGACGAGGAAGTCGATGTCCGGGCGGCCGGCGAGCGGGGTCGCGGTGTTCGGGAAGAGCTTCGACGGGCGCAGGTTCACGAAGTGGTCGAAGGCGAAGCGGAGCTTGAGCAGCAGACCGCGCTCCAGCACGCCGGACGGAACCGACGGGTCGCCGATCGCGCCGAGCAGGATCGCGTCGTGCTGCTTGAGCGACTCCAGCTCCGCGTCGGGCAGGGTCTCACCGGTCGCGTGCCATCGCCGGGCACCGAGGTCGTACTCCTTGGTTTCCAGCTTGACGTCCTGCGGGAGGACCGCGCTCAGAACCTTCAGGCCCTGGGCCACGACCTCCTGGCCGATACCGTCACCGGGGATCACTGCGAGGCGAATGGTGCGAGACATGTCTGGACCCTACTCTCCGTCCCATTGATTGACACGTAACGTCCGCCATACGGACACATGGGGAGCCGGTCAGCTGCCGTTCACCCCGCGTCCCCACAGCGGTCGGGTCGCGCTGGGAAATTCGGCGGCATGACTGGAAATCCCCGGAAGGCCGCCCCCCTGCCCTCGCACACCCCCCGCGTCGGCATCCCGGAGCAGCTGGCGGCCCGGATGAGCATGCCGGAACAGCATGACTACCTCCGTACGAAGCTGAGCCGCAGAGGCCTGCTGCGCACCTCGGCCGCCACCGCGGGAGTGGTCGCGGGCTCCGGACTGCTGGCCGGCTCGGCCCAGGGCGTGGCGCCCACCCTGCTGTCGTCGCCCGCCGCGGCCGCCGTCGACGGCTCGCTGGTCGCCCCGTTCGGCCGCCATCTGGCCTTCGGCGCCGACCCGAAGAGCCAGCTGCGGGTGAGCTGGCAGGTGCCGCTGGCGGTCAAGCGGCCGTATCTGCGGGTGGGTCTCAAGCCGTGGGATCTGGGGCGCAAGATCGAGGCCGAGGTCCGGCCGCTGCACACCCCGTCGCTGTCCGCGAAGCTGCCGGCCGTGCAGCAGTACTACCTGCACGCCGCGCTGGACGGGCTGCGCCCGGGGACGACGTACTACTACGGCGTCGGCCACGACGGCTTCGACCCGGCCGACCCCCGCCACTTCTCCACCGTCGGCACCTTCCGCACCGCCCCGGCCCGTCCCGAGACGTTCGTCTTCACCGCCTTCGGCGACCAGGGCGTCAGCTACCACGCCCTCGCCAACGACCAGTTGATCCTGGGTCAGAACCCGTCCTTCCATCTGCACGCGGGCGACATCTGCTACGCGGACACCGACGGCGACGGCTCCGAGCACGACGCCTACGACGCCCGGGTCTGGGACCAGTTCCTCGCGCAGACCGAGTCGGTGGCCAAGTCCGTGCCGTGGATGGTGACCACCGGCAACCACGACATGGAGGCCTGGTACTCCCCCAACGGCTACGGCGGCCAGAACGCCCGCTGGACGCTGCCCGGCAACGGCCCGGACGCCCAAAGCGCCCCCGGCGTCTACTCGTTCACCTATGGCAACACCGCGGTCGTCGCCCTGGACGCCAACGACATCTCCTACGAGATCCCCGCCAACCAGGGCTACACCGACGGCAAGCAGACCCGCTGGCTCGACCGCCGGCTGGCCGAGCTGCGCGCCACCGACGGCATCGACTTCATCGTGGTCTTCTTCCACCACTGCGCCTTCTCCACCACCACCTCGCACGCCTCCGACGGCGCGGTGCGCGACGCCTGGCTGCCGCTGTTCGACAAGCACCAGGTGGACCTGGTGGTCAACGGGCACAACCACGTCTACGAGCGGACCGACGCCCTCAAGGCCGGACGGGTCGCCAAGAAGATGCCCATCGGCGCGCACGTGGACAGCAGCCGCGAGGGCATCGTGTACGTGACCGCGGGCGGCGCCGGCCGGGCCCTCTACGACTTCCCCGTGCCGGACAGCTACGAGGGACACATCAAAGACCTCGACCACGTGGACACCTACCACTGGTCCAAGGGGCAGCAGAAGACGGAGGAAACCGTGGAGTGGTCCCGGGTCCGCTACACCGGCTACTCCTTCATCGCCGTCGAGGTCACCCCGGGCCGCCACCCACGGATGAAGGTCACCGCCCTCGCCGAGTCCGGCGAGCGCATCGACCACTTCGAGGTGACGCGCTCCCCCGCGCAGTAGGCAGCGATCGCCTGTAGGGGCGCCCGGAATCCGGGGCGCCCCTACAGGCTCGGAACGCTCAGGAGAGAAAGAGCCACCGGGCCACGGACAGCCTGATCCGCCAGCAGCAGCGGCAGGGCATCGACGCCGCCCCGGGTCGCGCGCGCAGCATCTCAGTGCCCGGTCGAGCCGCCGTTGTCACGGCGGTCGAGGGCACGCTGGAGGGCCGCCGCGGCGTTCCTGCGGTCGGCGTCACCGTTCGTACGGGCGGAGTGACGGGTCCTGCGGACGGCAGTCTCGGCCATGATTCACGTCTCCTATGCCAGAGCCCCGAGAAAAATTGGGATGCGTCGATCCAGAAGCGGCCGGAAAACGCGGGGGCCTCGGCACGGCAGGGGTCACCTGCGCTCACGCACCGGGCCGCATCCGCACTCGCTCGATGGAGCGTTACGTTCGGCTTCTACAACGCTAGGACAGCTCGGCCGTGATGTCTGCACAATTACTTGGGCTTCCTACTATCTGAGACGGCGCTCGTGTGCTCGAACGAGCGATCCCCGGATATTTGCTGGTCATGGCCGTCCCGGCGCTCCCTGGCGTGGCGGTGTCGCTTGTGCCACAAGGCCAGGCCCGCCCACACTCAACGAGGCGATCACCGGCCAGGCGCGGGGCGCCTGAAGCAACGCCGAACGGCCCGGCGCCCCCGGGGAGAGGGGTGCCGGGCCGTCGGCGTTCGCGCGGGCGTCAGCCCATGTGCGGGTAGCGGTAGTCCGTCGGCGGGACCAGGGTCTCCTTGATGGAGCGGGTGGAGGTCCAGCGCATCAGGTTCTGCTTGGCGCCGGCCTTGTCGTTGGTGCCGGACGCGCGGCCGCCGCCGAAGGGCTGCTGGCCGACGACGGCGCCGGTCGGCTTGTCGTTGATGTAGAAGTTGCCGGCCGCGAAGCGCAGCAGCTCGCAGGTGCGGGCGGCCTCGGCACGGTCCTGGGCGATGACGCAACCGGTCAGGCCGTACGCCGAGGCGGACTCCATCTGGGTGAGCATCGCGTCGTAGTCGGCGTCGTCGTAGACGTACACACCCAGGATCGGGCCGAAGTACTCGTCCTTGAAGATCTCGTTCTCCGGGTCGGTGGAGACCAGGACCGTCGGGCGGACGAAGTAGCCCTCGCTGTCGTCGTAGGTGCCGCCGGCCACGACCTCGACGGTCGGGTCGGCCTTGGCGCGGTCGATCGCCGCCTTGTTCTTGGCGAACGAGCGCTCGTCGATGACGGCGGACATGAAGTTCGACAGGTCCGAGACGTCGCCCATGGACAGGGCGTCGACCTCGGCCGCGAACTCCTCCTTGAGGCCGCTGTTCCACAGCGAGGCGGGGACGTAGGCGCGGGAGGCCGCGGAGCACTTCTGGCCCTGGAACTCGAAGGCGCCACGGGTCATCGCGGTCTTCAGCACGGCGCGGTCGGCCGAGGGGTGGGCGACGATGAAGTCCTTGCCGCCGGTCTCGCCGACGAGGCGCGGGTAGGTCTTGTAGTTCTCGATGTTGTTGCCGACCGTCTTCCACAGGTACTGGAAGGTCTTGGTCGAACCGGTGAAGTGGATGCCCGCGAGGTCCGGGTGGGTCAGGGCGACCTCGGAGACGTCCTTGCCGTCGCCGGTGACGAGGTTGATGACGCCCTTGGGCAGCCCGGCCTCCTCCAGCAGCTGCATCAGCAGCACGGCGGCGTAGGTCTGCGTCGGGGACGGCTTCCAGACCACGACGTTGCCCATGAGGGCGGGCGCGGTCGGGAGGTTGCCGGCGATCGCGGTGAAGTTGAACGGCGTGATCGCGTAGACGAAGCCCTCAAGAGGACGGTGGTCCGAGCGGTTCCAGACGCCCGGGGAGTTCGCCGGGGGCTGCTCGGCGAGGATCTGGCGCGCGAAGTGCACATTGAAGCGCCAGAAGTCGATCAGCTCACACGGGGTGTCGATCTCGGCCTGCTGGGCGGTCTTGGACTGGCCGAGCATGGTGGCGGCGGCCATCGTCTCGCGCCAGGGGCCGGAGAGCAGGTCGGCGGCCTTGAGGATGATCGCGGCGCGGTCGTCGAAGGACAGCGCGCGCCAGGCCGGGGCGGCGGCCAGTGCGGCGTCGACCGCGTCCTGGGCGTCCTTGACGGTGGCGTTGGCGTACGTGCCGAGACGGGCGGAGTGGTTGTGCGGCTGCACGACGTCGAAGCGCTCGCCGCCGCCCATCCGCCGTGCGCCGCCGATGGTCATGGGCAGCTCGATCGGGTTGCCGGCCAGCTCCTTGAGCTTGGCCTCCAGGCGGGAACGCTCCGGGCTGCCGGGGGCGTAGGTGTGGACCGGCTCGTTCACCGGCACGGGGACCTGGGTCACAGCGTCCATAGCGGCCGTGTCTCCTTCGATTTCGCTCGTCGGTTTTCGTACGTCGGTGGTGCGGCCGCGGCCGCTGCGGAGGGGCGGCTGCGGGCGGCGCCGTGCGGGGATCTCGCCCCGCTTCCAGCATCCACCCGCGCCCGCCGCCGCGGGGCGATCAGGCGTGAAACGATCAGCCGCGGGTCGCCAGGGACCGCAGGAAGAACGCGAGGTTCGCGGGGCGCTCGGCCAGCCGGCGCATGAAGTAGCCGTACCAGTCGGTGCCATAGGGGATGTACACCCGCATCCGGTGTCCCTCGGCGACCAGCCGCTGCTGCTCGGCCTCGCGGATGCCGTAGAGCATCTGGAATTCGTAGTCGGCCAATTTGCGGCCGTTGCGGTGCGCCAGTTCCTGGGCGATGGACACCATCCGCGGGTCGTGCGACCCGATCATGGGGTAGCCCTCCCCCGCCATCAGGATCTTCAGGCACCGCACATAGGCCTTGTCGACCTCCCGCTTGTCCTGGAAGGCGACGGTCGCGGGCTCCTTGTACGCCCCCTTGACCAGCCGCACCCGCGAGCCTTCCCCGGCCAGCGCGCGGCAGTCGTCCTCGGTACGGAAGAGGTAGGACTGCAGCACCGCGCCGGTCTGCGGAAAGCGCTCCCGCAGCTCGGCGAGGATCGCGAGGGTGGAGTCGACCGTGGTGTGGTCCTCCATGTCGAGGGTCACGGTCGTCCCGGCCTCGGCGGCGGCCTCGACCACCGGGGTGACGTTCTTCAGGGCCAGCTCGTGGCCGCCGGTCAGCGCCTGCCCGAAAGCGGACAGCTTGACCGACATCTCGGCCTTGACGCCGAGGCCGTGTTCCTTGAGAGCCGCGGCCAGCTCCAGGTAGGCATCGCGGTTCCGCAGCGCCTCGGCCGGGTCGGTGATGTCCTCACCGAGGTGGTCGAGGGTGACCTCCAGGCCGCGTGCGGCCAGGGACCGCACGGCCGCCATGGACTCGTCCAGGCGCTCGCCGGCGACGAACCGGTTCACCACGGGCCGGGTGACCGGAGCGGCCGCCACGAGCCGGCGGATGCTGTCACTGCGCGCTGCGGCCAGGAGCACGGGACCCAGCATGGGCACCTCCACGATTCAGGGTGACAAGTACCGGGCGGACACCGGGCGGGCGAACGCGTCGGCAATATTGAGCCACCTGAAACTTAAGGATCCCGCCACTTCCCGGCCATCGACAGCTGTCACGCCTTCGTGGTCGGGATCTCAGACAGATGTATGAGAATGAGATTGAGGTGACCGTGTCCGTGGTGACAGTGGTGTGAGAGGTGTCCGAGTCACCGGCGGTGCCGGTGGTGTGGTGACAGGAGAGGGGCCGGACGGCCGATGCGGGGCGACTACCAGCAGCTCGTGGACGAGATCTCGGCGGCGCTCGGCGCTCCGGCGACGCTGGAGGACCGGGATTTCGGACTGATTGCGTTCGGTGCGCACGAGGGCGACGACGACGAGGTCATGGACCCGGTGCGCACCCGCTCGATCCTGCAGCGCCGCTCCTCGGCCGCCGTACGGGCCTGGTTCGAGGCGTTCGGGATCGCCCGCGCCAAGACCGCGCTGCGCATTCCGCCGGACCCGGCCGCCGGGGTCTTCAAGGGCCGCATCTGCCTGCCCGTACGCCACCGCGGCATCGTGCACGGCTACGTCTGGCTGCTGGACGACGGGCATCTCACCGATCTCGAACTGGGCGGCCGGGGCGCACCGCCCGACCCCCGGATCGCACAGGCGATGGAGACCGCCGCCCGGATCGGCGAACTGCTGGCCGACGAGGCCCGTGCCGGGTCCGAACTCGCCGATCTGCTGCGGGAGTTGCTGGTCGCGCGGCCCGGCGAACAGCCGGCCGCGGCGGCCGCGCTGCGCGATGCGCTGCGGGACAGCCTGCGCTTCACCCCGGGCGCCCCGCTCACCCTGGTCGCGGTGCTGCCCTGGGACACCTCGGACACCGACGCGGCGCCGCCGCCGAGCCTGCCGGGTCTGCTCGCCGCCTGTGCGCTGCCGGCGGGCGGCGGCCCGGAGGACGGCGCTGTGGTGGGGGCTGACGAGCCGGAGCCCACCGCACACCACGGCCGCACCGGGCCCGCCACCCGTCCGCCCGTCCCTGCCCTGGCCGCACTGGTACGGCTGCGCTCGTCCGGTGCGCCCGCCCCGGCCCACACGGTGGCCGAGCATCTGCTGCGTTCGCCGCGCGCGGGGAGCGGACCGGCCGAGGGGCAGGCGCCGCGCGGCGGCCGGGGCGGCGGCTCCGGGCACCCACCGCCACCGCGGCCGGCCGCCGCCGGAATCGGCGCCGCCACACGGGAGTTGACCGACCTTCCGGCGGCCTGGCGGGAGGCGCTGGACGCGGCCCGCGCGGCGCACGCAGAGCCCCGGCTGGGCCCGATCACCCGGTGGGACGCCATCGGCGCGTACCGGATGCTGACCGCTCTGCCGGGCACCGCGCCCGATCCGGCCATCGGGCCGCTGCTGGCCCCCGCCCATGCGGAACTCGCGCGCACCGCCGAGGTGTTCCTCGACTGCGCGGGCCAGGCGAGCCGTACCGCACAGGTCCTGGGCATCCACCGGCAGACGCTCTACTACCGCCTGGGCCGGGTGGAGAAGCTGACCGGCCTCGACCTGGGCGACGGCGAACACCGGCTGCTGCTGCACATGGCGCTCAAGGCGGCCCGGCTGTGAGCGGCACGGCTCGGGACGGCGGGGGCGTCAGGGCCTCTTCCCCAGCACCTCGCCCGCGGTGACCCGGCGCAGCGCGGTCGCCAGATCCCGGCCGGAGGGCATGGCGTCGGGCGTGAGCAGCGACTGGACCATCAGGCCGGTGAGCAGGGCCTGGTAGAAGGAGCCGACGACGCGGGCGGACTCGGCGTCGACCTCGGTGTCCGGCACCCCTGCGAAGATCGCGACGAGCCCCTCACCACCCTCCGGGAGCACCTCACCGATCGCCTCGCGCAGGCCCGCGTCGCGCGGCAGCAGCCCCAGCACCTCGACCTGCGCGGCGATGAACTCCCGCTCGGTGGCGATGCGTTGCAGGAACAGGTCCCAGACCGCGGCGAACCGTTCCAGCGGGTCGGCGCCCTCCGCCCCCGCCTCCTCCGCGGGCTGCACCTGGGCGACGCCCGCCCCCCACTCCTCGCTGGACGCGATGATCGCCTGGCGCATCAGGGCGTCCTTGGAGCCGTAGTGGTAGCCGATGGAGGCGAGGTTGGCGCCCGAAGCGGCCACGATGTCGCGGGCGGTGGTGCGCGCATATCCCTTCTCCAGGAGGCAGCGCTTGGCGCCCTCCAGAAGATCTTCACGGTGTCCCATGAGGGCAGCCTATCGCCACACATACGCTCGTACCAGACACCCGTTTTAGACGTACGTACAGAACGCGAGCCCTCGGGGGGCGGCCCCGCTCTCCCCGTACGGGTGCCCTGCCGGGGTCACCGCGGCCGGTCCGGCCCCTCGCGGCGGCCGCCCGTGTCGTCGCCCGGGTGCGCGCGGCCGCCCTTGTCGTCGTCGGCACCGGTCTCGGGCAGCTGCTCCTTGCCGCGCGCGGTGTCGCCGCCCTGCGGTCCGGACCGGGTGCCGGCGCCGGAGCCCGCGCCCGCCATCGGCCCCTCGATCAGCTTGTTGCGCTCGCCGCCCGTGGAGGCGGGCGGCGCGGTGTCCCCCGTCGGCCGGGGGCGGGACTCGGGTCCGCCCTGATCGGCGGCGCCCGGGGCGGGCCGGGCCATCCCGTAGTGTCGGTACAACTCGGCTTCCTCGGAGGGGTCGAGATGCCCGTTGGCGTCGATCCGCGGCGCGTCCTTGATGGTGGCCTTGGTGTGCGGCACGTGCAGTTCGTCGCCGGTCCGCCGGGCGCCGGCGAGCGGGATGAAGGACTCCTTCATGCCGAACAGCCCGGTCCGCACCGTGATCCACTCCGGCTCGTTGGTGGCGTCGTCCCGGTAGACCTGCTGGACCCGGCCCACCTTCGCGCCTTCGGCATCGACCACGTGCAAGCCGGTGAGACTCTGCGGGGCGTCCCCCAGGGGTGCATTCATGGCGTCGCTCTCCTTCCGCACGCACCGGCGGGGGCACGCGCAGTTCCCATTGCGCGACGCGAACATCTCCCCAGCGAGTCGGGAGGACCGGCGTCCGGGGCCCCGGACGGCCGCACGACGGCGCCGACGGCCCCCGCGGCCTCACCCCCGGATAGGCCATTCGGGTGAATGCCGACCGGCGAGACGGCCCCGCACGCCCGGTCGCGGACCGTCCCGGGGCCCCTACGATGCGGCACACGCCAACGGGCCCGGCTCCCGCACGAAGCGGGGCCGGGCCCGTTGACCTGCGAAGACCTGGCGGTCAGTCGCCGAGGTTCACCGCGCGCACCGAGGTCGCACCGATCTCCTCGGCGATCTCGCTGAGCACGTTCGGCGGAATCGTGTCGTCGACGGTCAGCGCGACCAGCGCCTCACCACCGACGTCGGCCCGCGAGACCTGCATGTTGCCGATGTTGATGCCCGCCTCGCCCAGGATCTTGCCGACGGTGCCGACGACACCGGGGCGGTCGCTGTAGCGCAGGAACGCCATGTGATCGGCGAGCGCCAGGTCGATCGAGTGCTCACCGACCGCGACGATCTTCTGGATGTTCTTGTGGCCGGCCAGCGTGCCGGAGATCGACACCTCGTCGCCGCCCGCGAGGGTGCCGCGCACGGTCACCACATTGCGGTGCTCGGGCGACTCGCTGCTGGTCGTCAGCCGCACCTCCACACCGCGTTCCTGCGCGAACAGCGGGGCGTTGACGTACGACACCGTCTCGTCGACGACGTCCTCGAAGACGCCCTTGAGCGCGGAGAGTTCCAGCACCTTGACGTCGTGCTGGGTGATCTCGCCGTAGACCTCGACGTCCAGGCGCATGGCGACCTCACCGGCCAGCGCGGTGAAGATCCGGCCCAGACGCTCGGCCAGCGGCAGGCCCGGCTTGACGTCCTCGGCGATCACACCGCCCTGGACGTTGACCGCGTCCGGCACCAGCTCGCCGGCCAGCGCCAGCCGCACCGACCTGGCGACCGCGATACCGGCCTTCTCCTGGGCCTCACCCGTCGACGCACCGAGGTGCGGCGTGGCGACGACCTGGTCGAACTCGAAGAGCGGGGAGTCGGTGCAGGGCTCGACGGCGTAGACGTCCAGGCCCGCGCCGGCCACCCGGCCCTCCTTCAGCGCGCTGGCCAGCGCCGCCTCATCGACGATCCCCCCGCGCGCGGCGTTGACGATCCGCACCGACGGCTTGACCTTGTGCAGCGCCTCGTGCCCGATGAGACCGACGGTCTCCGGCGTCTTGGGGAGGTGGACCGTGATGAAGTCCGAGACCTCCAGCAGCTCGTCGAGGGTCAGCAGCTTGACGCCCATCTGCGCGGCGCGGGCCGGCTGGACGTAGGGGTCGTAGGCGACGACCTTCATGCCGAACGCCGACATCCGCTGGGCGACCAGCACGCCGATCCGGCCGAGGCCGACCACGCCGAGAGTCTTCTCGCTCAGCTCGACGCCGGTGTACTTGCTGCGCTTCCACTCGCCGTTCTTCAGGGCGGTGTTGGCCTGCGGGATGTTGCGGGCCGTGGCGACCAGCAGACCGCAGGCCAGCTCTGCGGCGGTGACGATGTTGGAGGTCGGGGCGTTGACGACCATCACGCCGGCCTTGGTGGCGGCGGAGACGTCGACGTTGTCCAGGCCGACGCCGGCGCGGGCGACGACCCGCAGCTTCTTGGCGGCGGCGATGGCCTCGGCGTCGATCTTCGTCGCGCTGCGCACGAGGACGGCGTCGACGTCGGCGATCGCGGGGAGCAGCTCGGCGCGGTCCGCGCCGTTGCAGTGCCGGATCTCGAAGTCCGGGCCGAGGGCGTCAACCGTGGCGGGCGACAGCTCTTCGGCGATCAGTACGACAGGTTTCGAGCTCACGTGGTCTTCAGTCCTCATCCAGTCCGATGGGGTACCTCCCACGCCCGCGGGCGGTGGGAGAGGACGGCCGTCCCGACGGCCGAAGGCGGGTGCCGCGTGGAAGACGCACGACGCTGTGAGCCTGACGCGCTTGTGCTTGGCAGTGTAGTGGTGGTGCGGGGCGCGTCCTGTGCCGTTGCGGAAGGATCACCCGTGCGGGCTTCTACGCGGCGGACAAGGCGCCGCGGGGCGCCACGGACGAGGGGGCCGCAGCTTCCGCCGCGACCCCCTGTCCTCGGGCTTACGCCTCGTCGTCCACCCAGCTCATCAGCTTGCGGAGCTTCTTGCCCGTGGTCTCGAGCAGGTGGTCCTCGTCGGCCTTCTTGTACTCGTTGTACTTCGGCAGGCCGGCGTTGTACTCCGCCATCCAGTTGTTGGCGAAGGTGCCGTCCTGGATCTCGGCGAGCACCTTCTTCATCTCGGCCTTGGTCTGGTCGGTGATGACGCGGGGGCCGGTGATGTAGTCGCCCCACTCGGCGGTCTCGGAGACCGACCAGCGCATCTTCTCCAGGCCGCCCTCGTACATGAGGTCCACGATGAGCTTCAGCTCGTGGAGGCACTCGAAGTACGCGATCTCGGGCTGGTAGCCCGCCTCGACCAGGGTCTCGAAGCCGGCCTTGACCAGCGCCGAGGCGCCACCGCAGAGCACCGCCTGCTCACCGAACAGGTCGGTCTCGGTCTCCTCGGTGAAGGTGGTCTTGATGACGCCGGCGCGGGTGCCGCCGATGCCCTTGGCGTAGGAGAGCGCCAGCTCGAAGGCCTTGCCCGAGGCGTCCTGCTCGACGCCCGCGATGCAGGGCACACCGCGGCCTTCCTCGTACTGGCGGCGGACCAGGTGGCCCGGGCCCTTGGGGGCCACGAGCGCGACGTCCACGTTGGACGGCGGCTTGATGAAGCCGTAGCGGATGTTCAGACCGTGGCCGAAGAACAGCGCGTCGCCGTCCTTCAGGTGGTCCTTGATGGACTCCTCGTAGACCTTGGCCTGGATCGGGTCCGGCACCAGGATCATGATGACGTCGGCCTCGGCGGCCGCCTCGGCCGGCGTCACCACGCGCAGACCCTGCTCCTCGGCCTTGGCCTTGGACTTGGAGCCCTCGTGCAGACCGACCCGCACATCGACGCCCGAGTCACGCAGCGACAGCGCGTGCGCGTGGCCCTGGCTCCCGTAGCCGATGACCGCGACCTTGCGGTTCTGGATGATGGACAGGTCGGCATCGTCGTCGTAGAAGAGCTCGGCCACTTCGGGTATCTCCTTGGATCTAGCGGGTGCCCACACAGTACGTCGGGCGGGGCGGGGAAGGGCGGTGGGTCTCGCCATGCGGTCCGGTCGGACCGTGGCGGTCAGGCCGTACGGTCCAGTGCGCGCAGCGAGCGGTCGGTGATGGACCGGGCGCCACGGCCTATGGCGATGGTTCCGGACTGCACCAGTTCCTTGATGCCGTACGGCTCCAGCATCTTGAGCATCGCCTCCAGTTTTTCACTGGATCCGGTGGCCTCGATGGTGACGGCCTCGGGCGAGACGTCCACGGTCTTGGCGCGGAAGAGCTGGACGATCTCGACGATCTGCGAGCGGGTCTCGTTGTCGGCGCGGACCTTGACCAGGACCAGTTCGCGCTGGATGGCGGAGCCGGGTTCCAGCTCGACGATCTTCAGCACGTTGACGAGCTTGTTGAGCTGCTTGGTGACCTGCTCCAGCGGCAGCGACTCGACGCTGACCACGATGGTGATGCGGGAGATGTCGGGGTGCTCGGTGACCCCGACCGCGAGGGAGTCGATGTTGAAGCCGCGGCGGGAGAACAGGGCGGCGATCCGGGCGAGGATGCCGGGGGTGTTCTCCACCAGGACGGAGAGGGTGTGCTTGGACATGGGGTCTTCTCTCTTCTTCCGTGCGTCCGTGACGTCCTGGGCTCAGTCGTCTTCGTTGTCGCCGAAGTCGGGACGCACGCCCCGGGCGGCCATGACCTCGTCGTTGGAGGTGCCGGCGGCGACCATCGGCCAGACCTGGGCGTCCTCGTGGACGATGAAGTCGATCACGACCGGGCGGTCGTTGATGGCGTTGGCCTTGGCGATGACCGCGTCCAGCTCCGCCGGGTCCTCACAGCGCATCGCGACACAGCCCATGGCCTCGGACAGCTTCACGAAGTCCGGGACGCGGGTGCCGCCGCTGGCCTTGCCCGCCGTCACCAGGCCGTTGGACTCCGGGCCGCTGTGCAGCACGGTGTTGGAGTAGCGCTGGTTGTAGAAGAGGGTCTGCCACTGGCGGACCATGCCCAGCGCGCCGTTGTTGATGACCGCGACCTTGATCGGGATGTTGTTGAGCGCGCAGGTGACCAGCTCCTGATTGGTCATCTGGAAGCAGCCGTCGCCGTCGATCGCCCAGACCGTACGGTCCGGCTGTCCGGCCTTGGCGCCCATCGCGGCGGGGACGGCGTAGCCCATGGTCCCGGCGCCACCGGAGTTCAGCCAGGTCGAGGGCTGCTCGTAGTCGATGAAGTGGGCGGCCCACATCTGGTGCTGGCCGACGCCCGCGGCGTAGATGGTGTCGGCGGGGGCGAGCTTGCCGATCCGCTCGATGACCTGCTGCGGGGAGAGGGTGCCGTCCTCCGGGAGGTCGTAGCCGAGCGGGTAGGTGTCGCGCCAGCGGTTGAGGTCCTTCCACCAGGCGCTGTAGTCACCGCGGTGTCCGGCGTCGTACTCGGCCTGGACGGCGACGATCAGGTCGGCGATGACCTCGCGGGCGTCACCGACGATCGGCACGTCCGCGGCGCGGTTCTTGCCGATCTCCGCGGGGTCGATGTCGGCGTGGACGACCTTGGCGTACGGCGCGAAGGAGTCCAGCTTGCCGGTGACGCGGTCGTCGAAGCGGGCGCCGAGGGTGATCAGCAGGTCCGACTTCTGGAGCGCGGTGACGGCGGTGACCGCACCGTGCATGCCGGGCATCCCGACGTGCTGCGGGTGGCTGTCGGGGAAGGAGCCCAGCGCCATCAGGGTGGTGGTGACGGGGGCTCCGGTCAGCTCGGCGAGCACCTTGAGTTCGGCGGTGGCACCGGCCTTCATGACGCCGCCGCCGACGTAGAGCACCGGGCGCTTGGACTCGACGATCAGCCGGGCGGCCTCACGGATCTGCTTGGCGTGCGGCTTGGTCACCGGGCGGTAGCCGGGCAGGTCGGTCTGCGGCGGCCAGGCGAAGGTGGTCTGCGCCTGGAGTGCGTCCTTGGCGATGTCGACCAGGACGGGGCCGGGGCGGCCGGTGGCCGCGATGTGGAACGCCTCGGCGATCGTCCGCGGGATGTCGGCGGGGTCGGTGACCAGGAAGTTGTGCTTGGTGATCGGCATCGTGATGCCGCAGATGTCCGCCTCCTGGAAGGCGTCCGTGCCGATCGCCTTGGACGCGACCTGACCGGTGATCGCGACCAGCGGGACGGAGTCCATGTGGGCGTCGGCGATCGGCGTGACGAGGTTGGTGGCACCCGGGCCCGAGGTCGCCATGCACACCCCGACCCTGCCGGTGGCCTGCGCATATCCCGTGGCGGCGTGACCGGCGCCCTGCTCGTGACGCACCAGGACGTGCCGGACCTTCGAGGAGTCCATCATCGGGTCGTACGCGGGAAGGATCGCACCGCCGGGGATGCCGAAAACGGTGTCGGCCCCGACCTCCTCGAGCGAACGGATGAGGGACTGGGCACCCGTGACGTGCTCGACGGTGGCGGGCTGCTGCGGTCCGCCGGCGGTACGGGCCCGCGGCTGCGGATGGTGGGCCCCGGAGGCCTGCTCGGTCATCTGCGTCTCTTCTCGAAGCTGAGGGTTTTGACGGGATTTGTGAGGTTGCTGTGCAACAAAAAACCCCCCGTGCCAGGTGGCAAGCGAGGGGAGCGCGTCGGTGCGTTGAGCCGGGTTCGTCAGGGACCCAGGCTTCAGCCGACGCGCTTTCCAAGTACGAGAATTCGGGTGCGCATGGCACTGACCCTCCCCCCGCCGTGCACCGAGTGTCAAGTGGGTGGGACGGAGGTCTCACTATTTGAGCGCAATGGCGGATGTACGAGCGATTCCGGACCCGCCGGAGCGCCCTGCCGGACGGGCAGTCCGCCGCCGGTGAGCACCACCGCGCGGCCCTGTCCCGCCAGGTCCGGGACCGGGTAGCGGGCGTGTGTCAGGGACCGCCGCAGCCGGTGTTCGTCGAGCGGCCCGGAGAAGGCCGCGCCCATCCCGTGCGTGCAGCCCATGGAGCGCAGGGCGAGCACCTGCTCAGGCAGGTCGACACCGTCCGCGACGGACTGCATGCCCAGGTCGCCGGCGATCCGCAGCAGCCCGGCGGTGATCTTGTGCAGCCTCGCGGACTCCACCACGCCGTCCACCAGCCCGCGGTCCAGCCGCAGTACGTCGACCGGGAGCCGGCGCAGTGCGCTGATGGCGGCATATCCGCTGCCGAAGCCGTCGAGGGCGATCCGTACGCCCAGCCGGCGCAGCGCGACCAGCCGGCGCTCCAGGTCGTCCAGCGGGAGGCGGGGGTCGCTCTCGGACAGCTCCACGACGAGCGCGCGGGAGGGCAGCCCGTGGCGGGTGAGCAGCGACTCGACGCCCTTGGGGGACAGCGCGTGGTCCAGCAGCCGGCGGGCGGAGAGCCGGACCGCGACCGGGACCGGATAGCCCGCCCGGCGGCGCGCGGCGGCCTGCTCGACGGCCTCCTCCAGCTGCCAGCGGTCCAGCTCCGCGGCGCGGGCGCCGTCCTCGTCGGCGACCCGGCCGCGGTCGCCGACCCGCAGGAACTCGGCCGGGGTGAAGAGGATGCCCTGGGCGGAGCGCCAGCGGGCGTGCGCCGCGACCGCGGTGACCCGGCCGGTCGCCAGCTCCACCACCGGCTGGTGCAGCAGCGCGAAGGCGCCGTCGTTCAGGGCGGTGCGGAGCTTGCCGGCCAGCTCGGCGCGGTGGGCGACCTCGTTCTGCATCTGGGGGGCGTACAGCTCCACCCGGCCCTTGCCGGCCTGCTTGGCGCGGTACATCGCGAGGTCGGCGTTGCGCAGCAGGCCCGCGGGGCTCACCCCGGGATCGGCGAAGGCGACGCCGATGCTGGCCGCCACCCGGACGTCCCGGCCGTCGATGCGGTAGGGCTCGGAGAGCTTGATGCGGAGCCGGTCGGCGATCTCGTGGATACGGAACTCCCGGGCGGCCGGGTCGCGGGTGCCGTCGCCGGTGATCAGCGCGGCGAACTCGTCGCCGCCCAGCCGCGCCGCTATGTCGCCGGAGCGCACCGAGTCGGCGAGCCGGCGAGCGGCCTGCACCAGCAGTTCGTCGCCCGCCTGGTGGCCGATGGTGTCGTTGACCTGCTTGAAGCCGTCGAGGTCGATGTAGAGGACGGCGGTGTCGTGGTCGCTGGCCCGGCGGCCGGTGACGGCCTGGGTGACGCGCTCGGTGAACAGCGCGCGGTTGGGCAGGTCGGTGAGCGCGTCGTGTGAGGCGTTGTGCTGGAGCTGGGCCTGGAGCCGGACGCGTTCGGTGACATCGCGGGAGTTGAAGATCAGGCCGCCGTGGTGGCGGTTGACGGTGGATTCGACGTTCAGCCAGCCGTCGCCGCCGGGGCGCCGTTCGCCGGCGCGGAAGCGGCATTCGATCCGGGTGGTGGGTTCGTCCTCGGGGGTCGCGGCGAGGAATCTGCGGACCTCGTGGACCACCCGGCCCAGGTCCTCGGGGTGGATCAGCGAGGCCAGCTCGGAGCCGACCAGCTCCTCGGCGTCGCGGCCGTAGACCCCGGCGGCGGCCGGGCTCACATAGCGGAGCACACCGGTCGGGGCGGCGATCATGATGACGTCGCTGGAGCCCTGCACCAGGGAGCGGAAGTGGTTCTCCTTCTGCGCCAGTTCCTGGGTGAGGGTGATGTTGTCGAGCAGCATGATGCCCTGGCGGACGACCAGCGCGAGGACGACCGTGCAGCCGGTGAAGAGCACCACGCGGTCGATGCGCCGCCCGTCCAGGACGTTGGTGAGGATGCCCAGGGTGCAGACGGCAGCGGCCAGATACGGGGTCAGCGCGGCGAGCGAGCCGGCGATCGGGCGGCTGCCGTGCGGCTGGGCCCGCCGGGCGGCGGGCCGGTCGTCCTCCACGGTGCCGTCGTCGCCCGCGCGGCGGGCGACCCAGGGCGCGTAGGCCAGCAGCATCGACCCGGCGAACCAGCCGGCGTCCAGGATCTGCCCGGAGCGGTAGTGCTCGCGCAGCAGCGGCGAGCTGAACAGGGCGTCGCAGAGCACCGTCAGCGCCAGCGCCGCGACCGCGGTGTTGATGGCCGAGCGGTGCACCGAAGAGCGCCGGAAGTGCAGCGCGAGCACCATGCTGACCAGCACGATGTCCAGCAGCGGATAGGCCAGCGACAGGGCGCTCTGCGCCACGCTGCGACCCTGGAAGTGAGCGGTGTGTGCGAGCGCGAGGCTCCATGAGAGAGTGACCAGCGACCCGGCGATCAGCCAGGAGTCGAGACCCAGACAGACCCAACCGGCCCTGGTCACCGGCCTCTTGGCGAGCACCAGCAGGCCCACGATGGCCGGCGGCGCGAACAGCAGGAAGCAGAAGTCGGCCAGCGAGGGGCTGGGGACCGTGACCCCTTCGATGACCTCGTACCAGCCCCATACGCCGTTGCCGAGGCCTGCCATCCCGGAGGACGCGGCGAACAGCATCCAGGCCGGACGGAACCGGCTGCGGCGCTTGCGGGCGTACAGCGCGCAGGAGACGGCCGCCAGGAACGCCGCGAAGCTGAGGCCGAAGTCCCCCATGATCACGGCGACTTCGGGCGACCCCCAGCCGAACGCGGCGCCGATGGCATAGCCGCCGCAGAGCACCGCCAGCACGATCTGCGGCACCGCGCTCGGCGGGCCGGCGGCCGGCGCCGGCGGGCTGGAGAGCATCGCCCCGGGGGCGCTCACCGGACTCTTCCGTTCATCCGCACCGGGAGGCGTCGTGCGCGGCGCTCCTGGGGACCTCGCAGTATTCCCGCGGGCGCTCGTGGATCGTGCTTCTCGCTACTCGTCCATCGGCCGTACATCGCCCGTCGCCCCCCTCGAGTCCCGGATCGTTCGCACGCGCCGCATCTTTCCCGGCGGCGTCCCCGCTCGGGACGATACACCAGTTCCGTCACTCAGGGACATAGCGTCTCTACGCAGCGTGACTAAGGGCGCACGGCGAACACTCCTTGCAGTCGTACGGCCTCGTAGTGCTACGCGCAACCGGTTTCAGTCGGCGGTCGCGACCACGTTCCGCAGGGGCTCCCCGGCCGCGAAAAGCGTCAACTGGTCCCGCAGCAACCGCTTCGCACGGGGCAGGAAGGCAGAGCTGGGACCGCCGACGTGTGGAGTGACGAGTACGCCGGGAGCGTGCCACAGCGGATGTCCGGCGGGGAGGGGTTCCGGGTCGGTGACATCGAGCGCCGCGTACAGCCGTCCGGATTCCAGCTCGGCGAGGAGTGCCGCGGTGTCGACGACCCCGCCGCGCGCGACGTTCACCAGCAGCGCGCCGGCCTTCATCCGGGCCAGGAAATCGCGTCCCACCAGGCCACGGGTGGCGTCGGTGAGCGGAGTCGCGAGCACGACGACGTCCGCTTCGGGCAGGAGGGCGGGCAGGTCGGAGAGTGGATGCACAGGACCGCGCACAGTGTCACGCGCGGTGCGTGCGATGCGCACGACCCGCGCACATTCGAAGGGTGTGAGCCGGTCTTCGATGGCACTGCCGATCGAACCATAGCCCACAATGAGCACCGATTTGTCGGCAAGCGCCGGGCGGTACTCCGGCCGCCACTCCCCCGCGTCCTGGGCCCGGACGAAGCCCGGGACGCCGCGCAGTGACGCGAGGATCAGGGTGAGCGCCAGCTCCGCGGTGCTGGCGTCGTGCAGCCCGCGGGCGTTGCACAGTTGGGCACCGGACGGCATGTCGGACAGCCCCGGGAGTATGTGGTCGACGCCGGCGGTGAGCGTCTGGACCGCCCGTACCCGGCTCATCCGGGACAGCGGGCGCAGCGAAGTCTCCACGTCCTTCATGTAGGGAACGGCATAGAACGCGCACCGGGCGGGGTCGGCCGGGTAGTCGGGGCCGGCGTCCCAGTGGACGTAGCGGAACCCGTCGGGGAGGCCCTCGATCTCGTCGGGCGGGATCGGGAGCCATACGTCACGGGCGTCGGTGCGCTGCTCTGCTGTTGCCATGGCCCGAGGCTATGCGAAGAGACGTTCTGTTCAGACGTTAGTTTGGTCAGGCCCTTGACCGGGGGCGAGGGGACGGAGGCACAACCAGGTGGAGCGCAGGACAATCGGTGCGGCGGCCCTTGACGTGGGGGCCATCGGGCTCGGCTGTATGCCGATGAGCTGGGGGTACACCGAGTCGCAGCGCAGCTTGGACAGCTCGTTGCGGGCCGTGCACACCGCGCTGGACCGGGGCTCCAGCCTGCTGGACACCGCCGACATGTACGGCCCGTTCACCAATGAGCTGCTGGTGGGGCGGGTGCTCAAGGAGCGGCGGGCGGACGCGTTCGTGTCGACCAAGTGCGGGCTGCTGGTGGGTGAGCAGCACATCGTCGCCAATGGGCGGCCCGGCTACGTCAAGCGGGCCTGTGACGCCTCGCTGCGACGGCTCCAGACCGACCGGATCGACCTCTACCAGTTGCACCGGCCCGATCCCGAGGTGCCCATCGAGGAGACCTGGGGGGCGATGGCGGAGCTGGTGGCGGCCGGGAAGGTGCGGTCGCTGGGGCTGTGCGCGGTGGGCGCGCGGGCGGTACGGCCGGCCCGTGCGGGGCGGCGGACGGCCGGGCGGGCGCGGCCCCGGTCCCGGACGCACGACGGCACGCTGGCCCAACTGGAGCGGATTCAGCAGGTGTTCCCGGTGAGCAGTGTGCAGGCCGAGCTGTCGGTGTGGTCGCCGGAGGCGCTGGAGGCGCTGCTTCCGTGGTGCGAGTCGCGCGGGGTCGGATTCCTGGCGGCGATGCCGCTGGGGAACGGCTATCTGACCGGGACCCTCACCCCGGGGCAGGGCTTCGAACCGGAGGACATACGGGCGCGCCACCCCCGCTTCACCGCCGAGATGATGGCCGCGAACCAGCCGGTGGTGGCCGGGCTGCGGCGGGTCGGCGCCCGCTACGGCGCGACGCCGGGGCAGGTGGCGCTGGCCTGGGTGCTGGCACAGGGGCGGCACGTCGTCCCCGTACCGGGCACGAAGAAGGAGCGCTGGGCCGCGCAGAACGCCAAGGCCGCCCAGCTGGCGCTCACCCGCGAAGACCTGGCGGAGATCGCCGCGCTGCCGCCGGCCCGCGGGTCCTGGTACTAGAGCGCCTCCGGCTCGCGGTACACCGGCCGCCCACTCGCGGCCCGGTCGCCGGCACCGGATCATGGCAGGTGGGAGTGGCTCCGGAGCGTGTACGCGCGGCGCCGTGGCGTGCGATGTGGTGTTCTTGTCCACGCCCTGCGACGAGAGGACCCCTGCCGTGCAACGCCGTTCCCAGACCGCCGTATTGGCTGCCGCTTCGCTGCTCCTGGCAGCGGGGTGCTCGTCCGGCGGCGCGCAGCCCCAGGGGGACGGCAGCCCGGCCGCCCCGTCGAAGAGCCCGGCCGCCTCGTCGGACGCCACGGCGTCGTCCCACGCACCGCCCGCGAAGGGCTCGGTGAAGGTGGCCGGCACCCTGACCACCGGGCTGACGTCGCCGTGGGGTGTGGCGGTGCTGCCGGGCGGCGATCTGCTGGTCGCCTCCCGGGACACCGGAAAGATCATCCGGGTCTCGGCGGACAACGGGAAGAAGACCGAACTGGGGTCGGTGCCGGGCGTGGACCCGGGGGGCGAGGGCGGGCTGCTGGGGATCGCGGTGTCCTCCACGTTCGGCGCGGACCACCAGGTGTACGCGTACTTCACCACCGCGTCCGACAACCGCATCGCCCGTATGAACTACGACGAGAGGCGCCCGCCGGGCAATCAGCTGGGCGCGCCCGACACGATCTTCAAGGGCATCCCGAAGGGGCAGATCCACAACGGCGGGCGGATCGCGTTCGGCCCGGACAAGATGCTCTACGTGGGCACCGGCGAGACCAACGACAAGGGTCTGGCTCAGGACAAGGACTCCCCGGCCGGCAAGATCCTGCGGATGACGCCGGACGGCGAGCCCGCGCACGGCAACCCCGAGGCGGATTCGGTGGTGCACGACTACGGCCACCGCAATGTGCAGGGGCTGGCCTGGGACGACGGCAAGCGGATGTGGGCCTCGGAGTTCGGGCAGGACACCTGGGACGAGCTGAATCTCATCGAGCCGGGCAGGAACTACGGCTGGCCGGAGGCCGAGGGCCGGGCCAAGGGCGGGTCGAAGGGCCCCGGGTTCGTGGACCCGGTCGAGGAGTGGAAGCCCGCGGACGCCTCGCCCAGCGGTATCGCGTACGCCGAGGGCTCGATCTGGATGGCCTCGCTGCGCGGGGAACGGCTGTGGCGGATCCCGCTGAACGGGACGAAGCCGGTGGCCGCTCCCCAGGCCTTTCTGAAGGGCACCTACGGACGGCTGCGGACGGTCGTGGCGGCCGGCGACGGCACATTGTGGCTGGTCACCAGCAACACCGACGGACGGAGCACTCCGCACAAGGGCGATGACCGGATTCTCCGCCTCAAAGTGAGCTGATCCCCGGCACATCCCCTTTTCGGGTGCGCTGCCTACACTCGGTGTCAGGGGGACGGGTGCGCGCACGCCGATGAGGGGGCAGGCCACCATGTTCAACATCGCGGAAGAACTGTTCGCACCGGGGCGCAAACACACCGACGAGGAGCGGCAGAAGATGTCACTCGTCGTCGATGACGTGGGCAACGGCGATCCGGGGAAGGGCCCGATCGATCTCGCCTCGGGCACCGTCGTCGTCCGGACGCCGGGGCAGCGGCCCGCCGGGGAAGGGGAGCCGGGCCCCGGCAGGTGACCGTCGCCAAGCTCTCCGGACAACACACCTAGCCAGGTGTCGGTTCGCCGAAGAGGCGGAGGCGGTGGGCCACCGCGCCCGCCTCGCCGCGGCCGGAGACGCCCACCTTGGCCAGGATGTTGGAGACATGGACGCTGGCGGTCTTCGGGGAGATGAACAAGGCGTCCGCTATCTGGCGGTTGCTGCGGCCGTCGGCCACCAGGCGCAGCACCTCGCGTTCGCGCGGGGTCAGGCCGAGGGATTCGGCGGGGGCGGAGCCGGAGGACGCGGGCGCCTCGGCGGCGGCGCGGCCGGGGGCGGTCCCGGTGGCGGCAGCGGTGGCCGTCGTGCCGGCCGGTATCTGGCCCGGCAGAGGGATACGGGCGCGCTGGGCGAGGAGTTCGAGTTCACCGGCGAGCGGGCGGGCGCCCAGCGTCACGGCGGCGGCGTACGCCTGGGTGAGCAGCAGGACGGCGGCCTCGCGCGGGGTGCGGCCGAGCAGTCCGGTGGTGGCCCGCTCGCTGCCGTGGAGGAGTGATTCGGCCCAGCGGTAGCAGGCACGGGCGAGTTCGTGCGGGCGCTCCAGGGGCTCGAAGGCGGCGACCGCCTCGGCCCAGGCGTCGGGGGTCTCCCGGCCCTCGGCGCGGCGGAGTTCGGCGTCGACCGCCAGGCCGTACGCCGACCAGACCGGGCAGAGCCGGGGCAGTCGCCTGGCGGCGTCCCGGATGCGGGCGAGGATCGCGGCCCGGCCGGGCTCGGCGGCCGGCAGCCCGCGGGCGTCCGCCTCGGCGGTGGTGGCCGCCCACAGCAGCGGCCAGGCGTAGCGCTGGGTGCCGGGCGGGAAGCCGACGTCCAGCGCCTGCCCGAGGGCGCTGCGGGCGTCCAGGAGGCGGCCCTGGCGGGCGGCGATGCGCAGCGCGTGCCGCGCCATGACGAGGGCGTGCTGCGGCTGGGGGTCGTGGGTGCCGTAGTGCTCCTGGGCGACGGCCAGTTCGCGCTCGGCCTCGGCGAGGTCGCCCCGGTCCAGGGCGAGATCGGTGTGGCGGCTGGCGGCCAGGGCGACGGCGCGGGGGTGGTGCGCGAGGCGGCGGGCGTCGGCGACGGCCTGCCCGGCCTCCTCCCAGCGGCCCAGCGACTGGAGGGATTCGGCGCGGTTGCCCAGCACCCAGCTGGCACTGTCCTTGAGGCCGTAGCGGATGGTGAGTTCCACGCCCTGTTCGGTGACCTCGACGGCTTCGCGGGAGCGGCCGACGCCTTCCAGCGCGGAGGGGAAGTTGACATGGCCGCGGCCGATGACGGCGAAGTAGCCGCAGTCCACGGCGCGGTCCAGGCTCTTACGGAAGTCGTCCAGGCCCGCGTCGACGTCGCCGGCGTCCACCCGCAGCCCCGCCAGGGTCACCCGGGAGTTGAGCTCGGCCTCCTCGTCGCCCACCAACTGGGCCAGTTCCACGGCGCGTTCGGCCGTCGCGAAGGTACCCGGTCCCGGTTCGTGCAGCACCGCCCAGCTCGCGACGGCGGCCAGCACCTCGGCGTGCACGGAGGACGGCGGGAGCCCGCGCACCAGCTCCTGGGCGGTGCCCAGGTCGTCCCAGCCGTTGCCGCGGCCGGTGGCCTGGCAGAGCCGGGAGCGCTGCACCAGGAACCAGGCCATGCGGAGGGGGTCGTTCTCCTCGCGCAGCGACCGCAGGGCGCGCTTGGTGATCGTGAAGGCCCGCTCGATGTCGCCGGACAGCCGGGCGGCCACCGCGATCTCGGCGAGCAGGTCGAGGAAGCGCAGCGCGTCGCCGTCGTGGCAGCCGCAGGCCGGATACGCCTCGGCGTAGTCGACCGGGCGCACCCCCTGGCGGACCTCCGTGGGCGCGTCGTCCCACAGCTCCAGGGCGCGGTCCAGCAGCCGCAGTTGCTCGGCGTACGCATGGCGGCGGCGGGCCTGGACGGAGGCGGCGAGGACGGCGGGCAGGGCCTTGGCGGCGTCATGGGCCTTGTACCAGTAGCTCGCCAGCCGGGCGGCGCAGACCTCGGCGCGGACCAGGGCGGGGTCGGCCTCCAGGGCCTCGGCGTAGCGGCGGTTGAGGCGCGTGCGCTCACCGGGGAGCAGATCGTCGACGACCGCCTCGCGGGCGAGGGCGTGCCGGAAGCGGTAGCCCGTGCCGTCCTGGGTGGGCACCAGGGTGTTGCTGCCGACGGCCGCACGCAGCGCCTCGATGAGGTCGTCCTCGGGCATCCGGCAGACGGCGGCGAGGAGTTCGTGTTCGACGGTGGAGCCGCCCTCGGCGGCCGTGCGCACCACCCGCTGGGCGTCCTCGGGCAGCGCCTCGACCCGCACCAGCAGCAGGTCACGCAGCGGGTCGCTGAGTCCGTGCAGAGCGCCGTCGGCGAGGCCGCGGGCCAGCTCCTCGACGAAGAAGGCGTTGCCCTCGGAGCGCTTGTAGACCCGGTCGACGGTGTCCTCTTCGGGGGCGCTGCCGTTGATCCCGGCGATCTGGGAGCGGACCTCTTCGCGGTTGAAGCGGGCCAGCTCGGCGCGCCGGACCGTGCGCATCCGGTCGACCTCGGCGAGGAAGGGGCGCAGGGGGTGGCGGCGGTGGATGTCGTCGGAGCGGTAGGTCGCGACCAGGAGGACGCGGGCGTCGTGCAGCGTCCTCAGGAGGTAGGCGAGCAGCTCTCGGGTGGAGCGGTCGGCCCAGTGGAGGTCCTCGATGACCAGGACGAGGGTGCGGTGCGCGGCGAGCCGCTCCAGGAGGCGGGCGGTCAGCTCGAAGAGGCGGGCGCGGCCGATCTCCTCGTCATGGGCCTCGCCTGGCGTCTCCCCCAATTCGGGCAGGATGCGGGAGAGTTCGCCCTCCTGGCCGGCGACGGCGGCGGCCAGCTCGTCGCGCAGATGCCAGTTGAGGGTGTGCAGGATCGCGGAGAACGGGGCGAAGGGCAGGCCTTCGGAGCCGATCTCGATACAGCCGCCGAGCGCGACGAGCGCGCCCCGGGCGCGGGCGGACTCGCCGAACTCCTCGATGAGCCGGGTCTTTCCGACTCCGGCCTCACCCCCGATCAGCAGGGCCTGGGGCTCGCCGGACGCCGCGATGCGGTCGAGGGCGTCCCCCAGCACGGCGAGTTCGGCCGCGCGGCCGACGAACACGGGACTGACGGACCTGGTCTCCACGCCGCTGAGCATCGCACAGGGGTCTGACAGTCCGGCAGTGGGCTTCGGTAAGCGGAACGGGCGGCCCGTGGCGCGGAACGCCCGGCCCGGTGGGGTGAGCACCTGGGGCCGGGCGTACGGCGGTCGGGCCGGCTGCGGGGCCGGCGTGTGGTGTGGCACGAGTGCCTCGCGGTCAGGCGGTGACGCGGCGTACCCGCGCCCACCGGCTCCGCGCCCTCACCCGCCCTTCGGGTTCGTCGTTCCCGGACCGGGCGGCGGCGTGGTGCCCGGTGCGCCCGGCCTCTTCGGCCAGGCGCACCAGGCGCTGCCGGTCGGCCTCGCGGCGCAGCTCTTCGTGACGGACCCGGATCTCCAGTTCGGAGCGGAACATGATTTCTCCCTGACGGCGGTGTGGTGTGCTGCCCGACGGTGTCGTCGAGTGGCTCCAGCCTCGTCGCCAAGGGGGGCCGGCCACATCGGGAGGGTTCCTGATCTTCGGGTCCGTACGGTCCTTAGGAACGGGTACCCGGCGGACGGATGGGTGCCTAGGGGCGGCACCCAGGGGCCGTAGAGAGGGCGTCCGGGGGCCGTAGGCCGGAGACCGTGGGGACGGCGTACGAGGTCCCTACGGCCCCGGAGGCCGGCCCCGGAGACCGGCCGCGGGTGAGGCCTGCATGCGGGCTAGTGATGGCAGGGCGCCTTCTGCTTGTCCTCCTGGGCCGACTGGCTGTAGGCCCCGCAGACGGCCACCGCCTCGGGCCCGTCGGCCGACTGCCGCAGGATCACCAGGGTCTTCTGCTCCGGCGGTCCGTTGCTGTCCTCGGAGAACGTGACGAACCCGGTGGCGCCGTCGAAACTCATGCCGTTCCTCAGCGCGGTCGTGATGGCGTCCCGGCCCACGTAGTTGCCCGTATGGGCCTCGTCCACGGCCTTGGAAAGGACATGGAAGGCGTCGTAGGCGACCGCGGAGTGCCCGTCCTGCCGCCAGGGGTCCTTGGTGTATGTGCTGTTGTAGAGCCCGATGAAGGTCTGTGTCTTCTGGCTGGCGCGGCGGTCGCCCTCGGGCAGGCGGTGTGCGGAGTGGTAGAGCCGGAGCCATTTCTTGTCGGCGTACTTGCCGGTGAGCGCCACATTCGTCAGCTCGTTGCCGCCGAGTACGGTGAGCCCCTTCTCGGCGCAGGTGCCGTTGATGTCCATGGCGTCGATGAAGGCCGTGAATTCCTGGGCCCGTGAGGTCCAGTACACGACGGTGTCCGGGTCGGCCTTCAGGGCCTGGCACACCTGGCTGGCCAGCCGGTCCGCGGAGGTCGCCTTCTGCGTGCCCGGGGACGTGCCGATGAACTCCGCACCCTGGACGAAGTCGATGACGGTGGTGCCGCCCTTGAAGGACTGCTGGAACTTGCCGGCCAGGCTCTCGCTGTAGAGGTCGCCGGGTTTCCGCACGATCACCGCGTTTCCGGCGGGCACACATTCCGCGGGTTGCGCCGGCTCCGATGCCGTCTGCCCCGTCTTCGCGACGATGTTGAAGTGCCGGGCGAAGTCGGCCTCGATCAGCGCCTCCTGGCTGTTCGTCGGCGTGAGCGGCCAGTAGGTGTCGCTGCGCTGCATCTCGTCCGCCGTCGCGGTCGTGCCGACCGTGGGCATCCGGATGCCGGCCCCGCCGAGCAGTTGCACGGCCTTGCGCGTCGCGTTCGTGCTCTGCGCGAAGCCCAGGACGCCGACGATCTTCTTGTGGTCCGGGCCGCTGCCCTCCTGCTCGACCTCCTTGATGAGCGCGCGCACGGCGGGGACCGCATTGCGGAAACCGGGGCCGGTCGGCCGGACGTCCACCCGCAGCGGCACCCGGGAGAGGTTCGAAGCGGCATCGTTGTTCAGCCACTTCTGCCACATGGCGATCCCGCGGAGTTCGGGGATGGCGCCGTCGAAGATGGTGTCCGTGGCGTCCGTGGGCGGGTCCGATTCGAAGAGCACGACCGTGCGCACCGCGCGGTCCTCGGCGGCGTACTTCTCGGCCTCGCGGTTCTGCTCCTTGATCTGGTCCAGCGCGGCCTGGTACCACTCCTTGGGTTTGACGTCGACGGTCTCGTTCTGCTTGTTGTCCGTGACCGGACGGTCCCCGCCGACGCAGTGGGTGTCCGGCGGCGTTTCCCAGAAGGTGGGGGCGAGCGCGCCGCCCGCCAGGACCGCGGCCAGCGCGGTCAGTTCGACGGCCGTCACGGCGCGCCAGCCGATCGTGAACTTCCGCGGCTGCACCGGGGGAATCTGAAGTCCGGGGCGGCCGAACGGCTCGTCCTCCAGGGGCACCACGACCGGCCGCGGGTTGCTGGAGTGGAGCAGGCTGCTCGCCCGGCGGAGATTGGTGTGTTCCACGCCCAGATCGACCTGCAGGGCGCCGGAGGGCCGGCCGACCGCGATGACGAGCGGTCCCGGCCCGTCCAGCCCGGACTGGAGGGTGTGGAACGCGCGCAGGAACCGCTCCGCCGCGTCGGCCCCCGGGGCTCCCTCCGGCGGGATCTCCACCAGCAGCACGGGGCGGGCCACCCGGCGGCGGCGCTTGGGCAGCAGCCGCCCGACGGCGGGCTTGCGCAGATCCTCCAACAGGGCGCGCATCAGCAGGAGTTCGAGCTCGGCGAGGCCCTCCTTGTGGCGTGGGTGGCCGGCGTCCAGACTCAGCCGGGGCGACTGGCGGGCCCCTACCTGGTCGAGGAGCTCGAACACCGGCGCCCCGCCGGCGGTCGCGTTGAGGTATGTGCCGAGCCAGCCGCTGCGCTTGGACCTGACGAGCCGGCGGTTCTGCCGACGGGCCCAGATCCACCGGGGCAGGGTCCGGGTGAGGGAGTGCCATACGAGCCCGACGAAGAAGCCGTACACCCCGCCGATGGGCGCGGTGTCCGTGCCGCCCATGTGCCACAACAGGCCGGGGAAGCCACCCCGTTCGGCCCGCTGACGGTAGACGTGGTCGCGTAACTTCCGCGCCCCCAGACCGCCGCCGCCCGGACGGCTCTCCTGTATCTGGGCGACGACATCCGCCATCAGCCAGAAGTTGGGGAAGCGGTCAGGGGTCGAGCGCCGGGGAATGTCGAATCCGAGGCCCGCGCCCGCCTGGACGGTGAGCAGGGGCACGTCGTCCTCGGCGTACAGCACCGTGTGCGGAACGCGCTTGTACTCGGGTCCGAGTGCCCAGCGCAGCGCTTCCAGGACCCGGTGGGTATGGGACTGCGGGGCGTCCGCAGACGTGCCGAGGATGAGCAGCGGCGGCTTGCTCTCCAGGAGCTCGCGCCGGGCGGGGTTCACGGCGGTGCGGTACTCGCGGATGAAGTAGTCCGCTCCGGCATCGTCGGGAAAGGAGAAGGGTTCAACGGAGTTGTTCGCGGATCTCACCTCAACGGCCGAACTGATGATCTACGCACGGTAGTTATCCATGTTAGTTGGGTGACCGCGAGTGCTCAATCGACTTCGGAATTTTGTGGATGACGGCGAGACGCGAGGGGACGGACGGCGCGGGGCGCGGGGGCGCGGCGTGACTGACGCGGGGTGGCCGCCGGCGATGCGGCCCCGGTCCCTCGGGCCGCCGCTCCCCCACCCACGACAAAGACCCACCGGGCGGACCGGTGGGCCTTCAGCAGATGGTGGTTTCGGTGTGTCCTATGGAGCGGCGGGTCCGCCCGCCGGGGCCTTGGGCACGGTCGGCATGCTGCCGAACAGGTCGAGGTACATGCCCGCGGAGATCAGGATGCCCAGCACGCCCAGCGCCAGTCCGCCCCAGGCGACGGCCCGCACCCAGGTGGCCCGCGGACGGGTCAGCACCACGGTGGCGGCGATCGCGGCGAGGAGCGCGAAGACGCCGTTGACCAGGGCGTTGGTGTGCCAGGAAGCGCCGTAGACAGCGGCGATCTGGTCGCTGGCCTTGCCCGACTGGAGCTTGATCTGGCCCATCAGGTTTGCCCGCTCGGCCATCACCGTGCCGAGCCAGGTGCCGCTGACGGACGCGACGCCGAGGCCCGCGGCGATGACGGCACCGGCGCCGGCCGCGACCCCGGAGGACTGCGCCGCGGGGGCGGTGTCCGGCTCGTCGGCGCCGTCGCCCGCGTCGAGGTCACTGGCCTCGTCCTGCGCGGCCAGGGCGGCGTTGTCGTCGGTCTGCTCGTCGGCCTTGGCCGCGGCCTTGCCGGCCGCCTCGGCCTCGGTGGCCTCCGGGATCGCGGCGGTGTCCGTGGCGGTCTGCGCCGGCACGGTCTTCTCGTCGTCGGTCTTCTTCTCGGTCGTCCTGGTACCCATGGGCGCGACCGTAGGTGCCGCGTCTGAGAGTCGGATGAGAACGGCGGCACGGAGCGCACAGCGGGCGGCGACACACCGGCCCCGGACGCCGTTCCCGGGGGCTCGGCCCGGCGCTGCGTGTGATGACGGCAACGCCGCGGATGCGCGTGCCGGCCCCGGCCGACTCGCGCCCCGAGAGCCCCGCCCTACGCGCTCACCAGCGGCTTCTCGCCGTCCTGGGGGCCGGGCAGCGTCACCGCGTCCGGTTCCGGCGGCGGCTCGATGCTGATCCGGGGAAGCCACCGGTCGAGCCAGGACGGCAGCCACCAGTTGGCGCCGCCCAGCAGATGCATCAGGGCGGGCACCAACAGCGTACGGAGCACGAAGGCGTCGAGGGCGACGGCGCCGGCCAGGCCGATGCCGAACATCGCGATGGTCCGGTCGCCGCTGAGGATGAAGGCCCCGAACACCGCGATCATGATGACCGCCGCCGAGTTGATCACGCGGCTGGTCTCGGCGAGGCCGATCCGTACCGCCCGGCGGTTGTCGTGGGTCAGCTGCCACTCCTCGTACATCCGGGACACCAGGAACACCTGGTAGTCCATGGACAGGCCGAAGAGCACCGACACCATGATGACCGGCAGGAACGGTTCGACCGGCCCGGCGCCGCCCAGGCCCAGCAGCTCGCTGCCCCAGCCCCATTGGAAGACCGCGACCACGATCCCGAAGGACGAGGCCACGGCGGCGACGTTCATCAGCGCGGCCTTGAGCGGGATGCCGATGCTGCGGAAGGCGAGCAGCAGCAGGACCGACCCCAGCGCGATCACGACGCCGATGAAGAGCGGCAGTTTGCCGACGATGACGGAGGCGAAGTCGTCATAGCTGGCGGTGATCCCGCCGACCCGTACCTGGAGCGTGGTCCCGCGCTCGCCCTCCGGGAGCACGTCCGTCCGCAGCCGCTCCACCAACTCGGAGGTCTGCCGGGACTGCGGGGAGCTGTCCGGTACGACGGTGATCACCCCGGTGCCGCGGCCGCCGTCGTACTCGGGCCCGCCGACCTGGGCGACCCCCGGCGTCTCGCGCAGCCGGTCCGGCAGCTTCCCGAAGGCGATCCGGTCCTTGGCGCCGTCCAGGGTGCCGATGAGCGTCAGCGGCCCGTTGAAGCCGGCGCCGAAACCGCTCCCGTGACCGGGGCCGTCGCCCGCGAGCAGGTCGTACGCCTTGCGCGTGGTCGACGTGGCCGGGTTGTTGCCCTGGTCGGAGGTGCCCAGGTGCATACCGAGGGTGGGCAGGGCCAGGGTGAGCATGACGGCCGCCGCGACGGTGCCCAGCAGTTTGGGGTGCCGCTCGACGAAGCCGGACCATCGGGCGGCGACCCCGGTGGGCCGCTCGGGCTCCGGTCCGTTCCGGGCCAGCCGGCGGCGCTCGCGGCGGCTCAGCGCCCGTGTCCCGATCAGCCCGAGCAGCGCCGGAAGCAGGGACACGGCGGCGGCCACGGTCAGGACGACGGTGAGCGAGGCGGCGAGGGCGACGCCGTTGAGGAAGCTCAGCCGCAGGATCAGCATGCCCAGCAGCGCGATACAGACGGTGGCTCCGGCGAAGACGACCGCCCGCCCCGAGGACGCGACGGCCCGGATGGCGGCCTCCTGGACCGACATGCCCGCACGCAGGCCCTTACGGTGCCGGGTGACGATGAACAGCGCATAGTCGATGCCGACGCCGAGCCCGATCAGCATGCCGAGCATCGGGGCGAAGTCGGCGACGGTCATGGCGTGGCTGAGCAGGGTGATCCCGGCAGAGGCGGTGCCGACGGCGGCGAGCGCGGTGATGATCGGCAGGAAGGTCGCGGCGAGCGAGCCGAAGGCGAGGAAGAGCACCACGGCCGCGGCGCCCAGCCCGATGACTTCCGCGAGCTGGGCACGCGGCGCCTCGGTGAGGGCGATGCCGGCACCGCCCAACTCGACCTGGAGACCCGGCCGGGCGGCGTCCTGCGCGGTGTCGACGACCTTCCGGACCTGTGCGACGTCGAGGTCGTCGGTGGCCCGGTCGAAGATCACCGAGGCGTAGGCGGTGCGGCCGTCCTTGCTGATCTGCCGCGCGCCGGTGCCGTCGGCGCCGTGTTTGCCGTACGGGCCCTGCACCTCGGAGACACCGGGCAGCCGGGCTATCTTCCCCAGGGTGTGCCGCATCGTCTTCTCCACGGCGGCGGAGCGCACCGTGCCGGAGTCCGTGTGCCACACGAGGGTGTCGCCGTCCCCGGAGCGGTCCGGGAAGGCCTGCGCCATACGGGCGCTGGCCTGCCCGGATTCGGTCCCGGGCACCTCGTAGTCGTTCGAGTACGCGGCTCCCGTCACCCCTGCCGCGGCGGCGACCCCTGCGAAGACGGCGAGCCAGAGCACGATCACCACGATGCGGCGCCTGAGACACCACCGAGCCAGAGCGGTCACGGACCTCGTCTGCTTCCCGGGTTGTGCGTCGATATCTCCCGGGTGACGGGCGGTGCCGAGCGCGGATGAACGGGGACGGGGCGGACCGTCATCGCCGGTAAGCGGAAGCTACCGGTCCACCTTTCCGGAGCAGGGTGCCAGCCGGAAAAGATCCTTTGACCCTTTTGTGGACTTCCCCACAAAGAGACGGGGAGGGAACTCGCTGACGCCCCCTCCGGCCCGGCGCCCCCGTATGCCGCACCGCAGCGTCACCGCGCCTCTGTGTCTCCGCGCCTCCGGCCCTCCGCGCCTCCGCGTCTCAGCACCTCCGCTCGTCTGCGCTTCCGCGCCCGTATCAGCCGGTGACCGACTCCTTGCCGTTCTCCACATGCCCCATGAGCCGGCGACGGAAGGACCGGTCCTCGGTGACCGTGAGCGCGAGGTCGTACCAGCCGTGCGCGTCCGCGGTGGGGTGCGCGACGGTACGGCTGCCGCCGGCCGTCACCCGCACCGTGCGCGGTGCGCTGTCCGTATAGGCCAGCGGCGCGAGGGTGAAGGTCAGGTCGGTGCGGCCGGGGTTGGTGAGGGTCAGATGGAGTTCCCGCCGCCCGGCGCCGATCCGTGTGCTGATCTTGACGGCCGCGGCGGCGCCCCGCCCGGTACCCGCGAACTCCCGCCGGAAACCGTTCGGCCCGGTCACCATGAAACGGTACGTACCGCCCTTCACCGGGACATCCCACCGCCCCTTCCCCTGTACGTCCCGGTGTTGCGGCGCCTCGAATTCCTTGGCGTACGGATAGAGCGCCAGATGGGCCGAGGCCTTGCCTGTGTTGCGGACGGCCAGCCGGAAGACCCCGGCGCCCGGATCGAAACCGCCGTCGGCATCCGGCTGGTACGGCAGCGCCCTGGCCGGCCGGTTGCCGCGCTCCTGCTGCGGCAGCGCCTGCCGGAGGGGCGGCAGCGGCGCCCAGCGCCCGCTGAACGCCGGGACCGCGCCGGGCCGCCGCACGGACGGCTGCCGGCGCCCGCGGGAGAAGTCGAAGGCAGCGGTCAGGTCGCCGCAGACGGTGCGCCGCCACGCGCTGATGTTGGGTTCCCCGATTCCGGTCCAACGTTCCAGGAAGCGGGTGATCGAGGTGTGGTCGAAGACCTGGGAGCAGGTGTAACCGCCGACCGTCCACGGGGAGATAACGATCATCGGCACCCGGATGCCCAGACCGGTCGGCCGCCCGTCCCAGAATTCCCCGTCGGTCCCGGCGGGCGGCACCGGGGGCGGCACATGGTCGAAGAAGCCGTCGTTCTCGTCGTAGGTCAGGAACAGCGCGGTGCGCCGCCAGACCTCCGGGTTCCTGCCGAGCGCGTCGAGCACCTTGTAGACGATGGTGGCGCTCTCGACCGGTGAGGACGAGCCGGGGTGCTCGGAGTCCGCGGCGGAGGGCACGAGGTACGACACCGCGGGCAGCGTCCCGTTCGCCACGTCCGCGGCGAACGCGGTCGCCGTACTGTCCGGCTCACCCCGCCGCAGTGCCCGCTCGAACAGGCTCCGCTCCCCCGGGCCCAGCCCCTTGACGCCCTCCTCCAGGAGCCCCTGGAGCCGCTTGCGCCCGGCCTCGTCGTCGCCCGCCACCTTCCCGTAGAAGGCGGTCATGGTCCGCACCCCGTCCACCTTGGCCAGGGCCTTCCTCGCGACCGCCTTGAAACGCGCGAAGAACTCCAGGTTGTTGTCGGTGAAGTTGTCCCACTCCTGGTAGACGCGCCAACTGCGGCCGGCCTTCTCCAGGCGCTCGGCGTAGGTGGTCCAGGTGTAGCCGGAGTGGGTGTCCTCCTCGTAGGCGTCGTTGCCCACCGCCCGCTTCCCGTTGGGCTCGTAGCCCGTCCAGCCGCTCACCAGGTGGTTGCGGTTGGGGCTGGTGGAGGAGTGGATCGAGGAGTGGTACGCGTCGCAGACGGTGAAGGTGTCCGCCAGTTCGTGGTGCAGCGGGACGTCCTGCCGGTCGTAGTGCGCCATGGTGGCGGCCGTCTTGGCGGTGACCCAGCCGTTCATCCAGCCGCCGTTCCACGCCACCGCCCCGCCGAGCCAGCTGTGGTCCAGCGCGCCGATGTACTGGAGGTCCTTCTTCTGCGCGGCGGCCGCCTCGCGCACCGGGAAGGGCAGCACGGTGCCGAGGCCCAGCAGCCCCGGCTGCTCGAAGACGCTCCGCCCACCGGGCAGTTCGATCGCATTGCGGTCGGCGTAGCCGCGTACCCCGCGCAGCGTCCCGAAGTAGTGGTCGAAGGACCGGTTCTCCTGCATCAGCACGACGACGTGCTCGATGTCCGCGAGCCCTTGGCCGCCCCGCGCCGGCCGGGCCGCGTCGTCCGCCAGCGCCTGCTGCAACGACGGCGGCAGCAGCGACCCGGCCATCGCAGCGCCCGCCGCTGCCGCGCCAACTCCCAGTACGCGTCTACGAGATACCTCCGGTGTCACGCCCGACCTCCCAGTCGACAGTCCACGACAGCCACGACCGCTCAATGGTCTGCGTGCGGCCCATTGAGCCGGTGCGACCGGGACGTTAGCGGAGC
This sequence comes from Streptomyces sp. NPDC058773, assembly GCF_042746015.1. Classification (NCBI taxonomy): domain Bacteria; kingdom Bacillati; phylum Actinomycetota; class Actinomycetes; order Kitasatosporales; family Streptomycetaceae; genus Streptomyces; species Streptomyces sp. NPDC058773. The sequence goes on along the minus strand of NZ_JBHYPE010000008.1, from coordinate 42,275 downwards.
GCCGTGGCCGGCGATAGGCAGCGCGAGGACAACTCCGCGTTATCCACAGGCGGTTGCGGCGTCGAAGGATCACCTCTTACGTTCAATGACATGGGGGAAGTCGAACATCCGGCGAACACGGGACGCCGCACACCGCACCACAAGCGTTTTCGCGAGACGGTCGTCCTGGCCGTTGTCGGGCTGCTGATCGCCGTCGGGATCATGGCGAACGACCAGGGCCCCTGGAGCGGCACCCTGCCGGACCGGGCGTGCTGGGGTTCCCTCGACCGCGCGCTGCTCGCCAGGGCGGCACCATCCGGCGACGCGCCCTGGGAGATCACCGAGGCGAAGGACCCGTGGGGCAACCCTGAGTGCACGGTGCAGCGGGGCGACTGGCAGCTCAGCGCCACCGCGATAAAGACGCCCCTCAAGGACTACCTGTGGTGGGGACTCGGCACGGTGCCGCTCCGCCACGGCCTCCCCGGCATGATCAAAACGAACCGCGACCGCACGGACGGCTGGCTCCATCTGCCCCGGTGCCGCAACCAGTTGGTGAAGGTCGCCGTCCCCGGCGCGCTGACCGACCGGCACGCCGCCCAGACCCTCGCCGTCAAGGCCCTGCTCGCCGTCGGCAATTCCCGGATCGCCCGGTGCGGCGGAAAGCCCTTTCCCGTGCCCGAACGCTTCGACGCGGCCACGGTCCGGCCCGTACACCTCGCCAGGGGAGCGACGCCGTGCGGGGTGGCGGACGCCCGGACGGTACGGAAGTGGACCTACGGGAAGGTCTCCCAGCTGGGTGGTTTCACCGACGACCCGGTCAGCCGGTGCGCGGCCCTCGGCGAGCGCGACAGCGAAATCGACCTCGGGCTCTTCTCGGCGCTCGTGCTACGCGACCGGGCGATCCTGGACGCCCTCTCACCGACCGGTGTCCGGGCCCGGATACCCGTCCAGCCCCGCACACCCTTGCACCTCACGGCCGAGGACCTCCGCTACGACCGCGACGCCGCCACGGAACTGGCCTGCGCCCAGGGCCCCGGCCGCAGCTATGTCCACGTCTTCGCCTCGGGTTCGGACCCCCAGTACGCGGCGATCAAGCGCGCCGTCCTGACCAAGGTCGCCGCGACCATGAGCTGCCGCTGAACCGCGCCGTCACCATGGATTGCCGCTTACCGGCGCGGCCAGCCACCCACGCCCGCACCGCACCGCACCCACACAACACGGCCGTCCGCGCCCCGTCAGCGCGGGCCGGCCCGGTACTCCGGCCACCACTCACACCACACCGTCTTGCCCAGAGCGCGCTCCCCCACCCCCCACTTGTCCGCGAGTGCGGACACCAGCAACAGCCCCCGTCCGCACTCCTCTTCCGCCGCTCCGTCCCGCACCGGAACCCGCGGCTCCCCGTCCCCGCTGTCGTGCACCTCGACCCGCAGCAGCCCGTCCTCACCCAGCAACAACCGCAGCCGGTACTCACGACCGGGCGGAACACCGTGCAGCAGGGCATTGGTGGCCAGTTCACTGACGCACAGCAGCACCTCGTCCACCCGGCGTTCCAGGTCCCATTCGACGAGCGCGTTACGGGCGAACTCCCTGGCCAGCGGCACGGATCGGCGCTCCCGCCGGTAGCGCACCGTACGGGCACACAGCGTCTGGATCTCCTTTTGCATGGCGCCACTGTCACAGTGCGTAACTATGCTGGACCACAGTGTCAGGTCGTACAGATCCGCTGTACGACTTCTGACTGTGTCATGCCGTCACTGGGAGGGGAAGGCAGAGCGCATGCACCAGGCGAACAAGGCGAATAAACCGAAGAAAATCACTTCCTGGCACGTCATCGGCGCCCAGCTGAGTCATTTCCGCCGGGCCGCCCGCATCACCCAGCCCGCACTGGCCGAGCGGGTGGGACTCCACGAGGACACCATCGGCTCCATCGAGCAGGGCCGCCGCCCGCTCAAGCTCGACCTGGCCGAGACCCTGGACGAACTCCTTGACACCAAGGGCGCGTTGGCGGTCGCGGTGGCGAAGGTCCCGGAGCGGGAGAAGTTGCCCGCGTTCGTACAGGACTTGGTGGAGCACGAGGAGGCGGCGCTGACGCTGCTGTCGTACGAAAACCAGGTGGTGCCAGGTCTGTTGCAGACCGAGCCGTACGCGCAAGCCACCTTCGACTCCCTTTACCCACCGATGGACGAGGAAGAGACTGCGGTGTGGCTCTCGGGGCGCATGAGCCGACAGAAACTGCTGGAACGTAAAAAGCCGCTGCCCATGCTCAACTTCATCCTGGAGGAGGTGGTGCTCCACCGGCCGATCGGCGGCCCCGAGATCCTCCGCGCCCAGCTCCGCCACCTCCGCTCGTGCGCCGAACTCCCTTTCCTAGGGCTTCAGATCATGCCGACGGCCCGGCACGCCCATGCCTCGCTGGACGGCCCACTGGTCCTGCTGGAGACACCCGATCACGAGCACCTCGCCTACATCGAAACTCAACGGATCAGCTTCCTGGTCGACGACCCGGATAAGGTCAGCGTGTATCAACAGGTGTATGGGATGCTGCGGTCGCAGGCCCTCACCCCCGAGGAGACGAAGAGCCTGCTGGACGACTTGCTAGGAGAGTCATGACCAGCACAGCAGCCCAGCACTTCTCTCACGGACTGAACTGGTTCAAGTCCAGCTACAGCGGCAGTGCAGGCGGCAACTGCCTCGAAGTCGCCTACGACTGGCGCAAGTCCACGTACAGCGGCAGCGAAGGCGGCAACTGCCTCGAAGTCGCCACCTGCCCCTCCGCCATCCACATCCGCGACTCCAAAAACCCCGGCGGCCCCATACTCACCCTGAGCACCGCTGCCTGGTCCGCGTTCCTCTCCGACGTCACCAACTGACGGGACCGGACGTGACGATGAAGCCCCGGCAGCTGGGCACGAACGGCCCCACCGTCTCCCCCCTCGGCCTCGGCTGCATGGGAATGTCGGCCTCGTACGGCGTCCCGGACGACGCCGAGTCGCTCCGTACCCTCGACCGCGCGGCCGAGCTCGGCATCACCCTGCTCGACACCGCGGACGCCTACGGGCGGGGCGCCAACGAGGAGTTCCTCGGCCGCTGGCTGCACAGCCGTACCGCATCGCAACGGGACGAGCTGGTCCTCGCGACCAAGTTCGGGCTGCGGCACGACGCCGCCACCGGGCGGGTGAACGAGGTCGACACCTCCGCCGCGTGGGTGCGCGAGGCCTGCCACGCCTCGCTGCGCCGCCTCGGCACGGACCACATCGACCTCTACTACATGCACCGCCGCGACCCGGCCGTCCCCATCGAGGAGACGGTCGGCGCGATGGCCGAACTCGTCGCCGCCGGTGCCGTACGCCACCTGGGCCTCAGCGAGGTCAACCCGCAGACCCTGCGCCGGGCGCATGCCGTGCACCCCATCAGCGCCGTACAGCTGGAGTACTCCCTCTTCACCCGTGACGTCGTGGAGGGCGAGATGCTGGCGACCTGCCGGGAGCTGGGCATCGGCATCGTGGCGTACTCGCCGCTCGGGCGCGGCATGCTGACCGGTGCGCTCGCCGCACGGGACGAGCTGACCACCGAGGACAGCCGGCGCCGCTGGCCGCGGTTCGCCGAGGAGAACATCGACCGCAATCTGCGCCTCGTCCAGGCCGTGCGCACCACCGCCGAGTCCCTCGGCTGCACCCCGGCCCAGGCCGTCCTCGCCTGGCTCCTGGCCCAGGGCGAGGACATCGTCCCGATCCCCGGCACCAAGCGCCGCACCTACCTGGACGAGAACGCGTCGGCCGCCGGGATCACCCTCACTCCGTCGCAGACCGAGCAACTCCGCGCAGCGGTCCCCGAGGGCGCCGTGGCGGGCGAACGCTACCCGCTCGCGGCACTGGAACGGCTGGGGCACTGAGCGGGATGTGACGACAAAGCGGCCGTCCCCCAAGGAGGGACGGCCGCTTCGCGCGCTACCGGATCAGCAGTGCGTCAGCCCTCGACGCCCAGCTTCTCCAGGATGAGTTCGCGGACGCGGGCCGCGTCGGCCTGGCCGCGGGTGGCCTTCATGACCGCGCCGACCAGGGCACCCGCCGCGGCCACCTTGCCGCCGCGGATCTTGTCGGCGATGGCGGCGTTGCCGGCGATCGCCTCATCGACGGCGGTGCCCAGGGCGCCCTCGTCGGAGACGACCTTGAGGCCGCGCTTCTCGACGACGGTGTCCGGGTCGCCCTCGCCGGCCAGCACGCCCTCGATGGTCTGGCGGGCCAGCTTGTCGTTGAGGGAGCCGTCGGCGACCAGCGCGGTCACCCGGGCGACCTGCGCGGGGGTGATCGGCAGGGCAGCCAGGTCCACGCCGTCCTCGTTGGCGCGGCGGGCCAGCTCGCCCATCCACCACTTACGGGCCGAGGCGGAGTCCGCACCGGCGTCGACGGTGGCGGTGATCAGGTCGACCGCGCCCGCGTTGAGGATCGACTGCATGTCGTGCTCGCTGATCCCCCACTCCTCGCGGAGGCGGTTGCGGCGGACCCGCGGCAGCTCGGGGAGCGACGCCCGCAGTTCCTCGACCCACTCACGGGAGGGGGCCACCGGCACCAGGTCCGGCTCGGGGAAGTAGCGGTAGTCCTCGGCCTCTTCCTTGATGCGGCCGGGGGTCGTGGAGCCGTCCTCCTCGTGGAAGTGACGGGTCTCCTGGACGATCGTGCCGCCGGAGGACAGCACCGCGGCGTGGCGCTGGATCTCGAAGCGGGCCGCACGCTCGACGGAGCGCAGGGAGTTGACGTTCTTGGTCTCCGAACGCGTACCGAACTTCTCGGTGCCGTTGGGGCGCAGCGAGAGGTTCACGTCGCAGCGCATCTGGCCCTGTTCCATCCGGGCCTCGGAGACGCCGAGCGCCTTGATGAGCTCGCGCAGCTCGGCGACGTACGCCTTGGCGACCTCGGGGGCCCGCTCGCCCGCGCCCTCGATGGGCTTGGTGACGATCTCGATGAGCGGGATGCCGGCGCGGTTGTAGTCCAGGAGCGAGTGCCGGGCGCCGTGGATACGGCCGGTGGCACCGCCGATGTGGGTGGACTTGCCGGTGTCCTCCTCCATGTGGGCGCGCTCGATGTGCACCCGGAAGATCTCCCCGTCCTCCAGCTGTACGTCGAGGTAGCCGTCGAAGGCGATCGGCTCGTCGTACTGGGAGGTCTGGAAGTTCTTCGGCATGTCCGGATAGAAGTAGTTCTTCCGGGCGAAGCGGCACCATTCGGCGATGGAGCAGTTCAGCGCCAGGCCGATCTTGATCGCGGACTCGACGCCGGTCGCGTTGACGACGGGCAGCGAGCCGGGCATGCCCAGGCAGGTCGGGCAGGTCTGCGAGTTGGCGTCCGCGCCCAGGGCGGTGGAACACCCGCAGAACATCTTGGTGTTGGTGCCGAGCTCGACATGGACCTCCAGGCCCATGACGGGGTCGTACGTCGCGAGGGCGTCCTCGTACGACACCAGGTCAGTGACAGTCACGGTGAAACTTTCCCTCTCAGCCCAGCAGGACGTCGTCGTCGCCCAGGCGCTTCAGTTCGCGGTAGAGGATCGCCAGGCCGGTGACGATCGCCGCGGCCGAAACGGCGGCATCGATCAGGCGGAGCGTGTCGTTCTCCTTGCGGGCCAGCTTGGCCTGCTTGGCGACGCTGATGGCGCCGAACGCGGTGCTGCCGATCGACAGGTACAGACCGGACTTGGACTTCTTGAAGTTCTTGGCCTTCTTGGTCATGGCGGTCACAGTGCAGGTGCCTCCTCTAGCAGCGGATGGCCCCACTTGGCGGTGAACGCGGCCTCGACCGCGGCACCGACCTTGTAGAGCCGGTCGTCGGCCATGGCAGGGGCGATGATCTGCAGGCCCACCGGCAGCCCGTCCTCGGGGGCCAGGCCACAGGGCAGCGACATGGCCGCGTTGCCTGCCAGGTTGGTGGGGATCGTGCACAGGTCGGCGAGGTACATCGCCATCGGGTCGTCGGCGCGCTCGCCGATCGGGAAGGCGGTGGTCGGCGTGGTCGGCGAAACGATCACGTCGACCTGTTCGAAGGCCTTCTCGAAGTCGCGGGTGATCAGCGTCCGCACCTTCTGGGCGGAGCCGTAGTACGCGTCGTAGTAGCCGGAGCTGAGCGCGTACGTGCCGAGCATGATCCGCCGCTTGACCTCGGGGCCGAAGCCGGCCTCACGGGTCAGGGCGGTGACGTCCTCGGCGGACTTGGTGCCGTCGTCGCCGACCCGCAGGCCGTAGCGCATGGCGTCGAAGCGGGCCAGGTTGGAGGAGCACTCCGAGGGCGCGATGAGGTAGTACGCGGACAGCGCGAGGTCGAAGGACGGGCAGTCCAGCTCGACGATCTCGGCGCCCAGCTCCTTCATCAGCGCGACCGACTCATCGAAGCGCTGGATGACACCGGCCTGGTAGCCCTCGCCGCGGAACTGCTTGACGACGCCGACGCGCATGCCCGCGACGCTGCCGTTGCGGGCCGCCTCGACGACCGGCGGGACCGGCGCGTCGATGGAGGTGGAGTCCAGCGGGTCGTGCCCGGCGATGACCTCGTGGAGCAGCGCGGCGTCCAGCACCGTACGGGCGCAGGGACCGCCCTGGTCGAGGGAGCTGGAGAAGGCGACCATGCCGTAGCGGGAGACGCCGCCGTAGGTGGGCTTGACGCCGACCGTGCCGGTGACGGACGCGGGCTGGCGGATGGAACCGCCGGTGTCCGTGCCGATGGCGAGCGGGGCCTCGTAGGAGGCGAGGGCGGCGCTGGAGCCACCGCCGGAGCCGCCGGGGATCTTGGTGAGGTCCCAGGGGTTGCCGGTCGGCCCGTAGGCGCTGTTCTCCGTCGACGACCCCATGGCGAACTCGTCCATGTTGGTCTTGCCGAGGATGACGACGTCGGCGGCCTTGAGCTTCTTGGTCAGCGTCGCGTCGTACGGCGGCAGCCAGCCTTCGAGGATCTTCGAGCCGACGGTGGTGGGAATGCCCTCCGTCGTGAAGATGTCCTTGAGCGCGAGCGGGACACCGGCCAGCGGGCCGAGCTTCTCGCCGCGGGCCTTCTTCTCGTCGACGGCACGGGCCTGGGCCAGCGCGCCCTCGCGGTCGACGTGCAGGAAGGCGTGCACCTTCTCGTCGACGGCCTCGATGCGGGCCAGGTGGGCCTCGGTCACCTCGACGGCGGTGAGCTCGCCGGCGGCGATCTTCGCCGCGATCTCGGCGGCGGTGAGCTTGATCAGGTCTGCCATGTCGGTCACTCCTCCCCCAGGATCTGCGGCACCTTGAAACGCTGCTGCTCCTGGGCCGGGGCGCCGGACAGCGCCTGCTCGGGGGTCAGCGACGGACGGACCTCGTCCGGCCGCATGACGTTGGTCAGGGGCAGCGGGTGGGAGGTCGGCGGGACGTCTTGATCGGCGACCTCGGAGACGCGGGCGACCGCGCCGATGATGTCGTCGAGCTGTCCGGCGAAGTGGTCGAGCTCTTCGGCCTGCAGCTCCAGACGTGCCAGCCGGGCGAGGTGAGCGACCTCCTCGCGCGTGATGCCAGGCATGCAGCGATCCTCTGGTGTTCTTGGCGGAGTGTTCCGGGCGGAATGTCCAGGCGGAGTCTTCTCGGCGAATGCTCCTGTGAACTTTTCCGGCCCAATCCTATGGCGTACGCAAGAGCTGCCGCGAAACCGTTTAGCCGGGGGCCGCCGCGAGCGCCGGGCACGGACCGTTCCGACGGGCCGGCGGGACGCGCGGCGGCGGGCGCGGCGGCGGGCCGGGAGGCGCGCGCCTGGGAGCGCCGCGGCGGGGCCGGAGGCGCGCGGCGGCCGGCTAGGGCGTCTCCGGTTCGGCGGGGTCGTCGGTTGCTTCCGGGGGCGCTGGGGCTGCGGGGGGCTCGCCGGGCGGGGCGGGCTCGCCGGGCGGTTCGGACGGGTCGTGCGCCTCGGACGCGTCGGACGCGCCGGGCCGGGCCGGCTCGTCCTCGTCTTCGGTCGCGGCGCCGTTCCCGTCGCCGTTCCCGTCGTCGATCTCGTCGTCACGACCGGCCTGGGCCGGGGCCTGCTGGGCGGGTTCTTCGGAGCGGGGACATGGGACGGCCGGTGGCCGGGTCAGTTCAGGACCTGTCCGGAAGGGCGCTCGGCGCCCTTCTCCGCCGCCGGCGCGGCCGTCTCCGATTCGCGCTGCCAGCCGCGCTCTCCGCGGGCTCTCAGCCAGGCAGTGGTTTCGTCCGGTGGCATCGCCGCGGCCACCAGCCAGCCCTGTACGGCGTCGCAGCCGAGGTCGCGCAGCCGCTCCCAGGTCTCGTCGTCCTCGACGCCCTCCGCGACGACCAGGAGGCCGAGGGAGTGGGCGAGGTCGAGGGTGCAGCGGACGATCTCCGCGTCCTCGGTGTCGACGGCCAGCCGGGCCACGAACGAGCGGTCGATCTTGAGCTCGCTGACCGGGAGCCGTCTCAGGTGGACGAGAGAGGAGTAGCCGGTGCCGAAGTCGTCGAGGGACATCTTGACGCCGTGCGCGGTGAGCCCGGCGAGGGTGTCGGCGGCCCGCTGCGGGTCCTCCAGGAGGACATGCTCGGTTATCTCCAGTTGGAGGGCGCCCGGTGGGACGCGGTGCCGGGCGAGCCGCGCGGCGACGGCACCGGCGAAGCCCGGGGAGTGCACATCGCGCGGCGAGACATTGACGGCGACCGGGACCTCCAGGCCCATCCCCCGCCAGCGCGCCACCTGGGCGAGCGCGGTCTCCAGGACGTACTCGGTCAGCCGGGGCATCAGCCCGGAGGACTCGGCGATGGCGATGAACTCGTCCGGTGGCACCCGGCCGCGGTCCGGGTGCACCCAGCGGACCAGCGCCTCCAGTCCGGCGACATGTCCGTCGAAGCCGACCTTGGGCTGGTAGTGCAGCTCGACGTCGCCGGCGTCCAGGGCGCGGCGCAGATCGCCCAACAGGCCCAGCCGGTCGGGGGTGTTGCCGTCCCGCTTGGCCTCGTAGAGCTCGACGCCGCTCCGGTCGCGCTTGGCCTGGTACATCGCCACATCGGCGCGGCGCAGCAGCCCCTCGGCGTCGAGGGCGTGGTCGGGGAAGACGGCGACCCCCGCGCTGGCTTCGAGGACGAGGGTGAGTCCGTCGAGGTCCAGCGGGGAGCCGAGGGCGGCGACGAGATTGCGGGCCGCCCGCTGGGAGCTGGTGAGGGAGTCGGTGGTGGGCAGCAGGACGGCGAACTCGTCGCCGCCTAGCCGGGCCGCCTCGGCACCCCGCGGGAGGGCGTGCCGCAGGCGCTCGGCGATCTGGAGCAGCAGGCGGTCGCCGGCGAGGTGGCCGAGGGTGTCGTTGACGGAGCGGAAGCGGTCCAGGTCGATGAGGACCAGCGCCGAGCGGGTGCTGACGCGCTCGGCGTCGTCCAGCGCGGTCCAGGTGCGCTCCAGCAGCCACTGGCGGTTGGGCAGGCCGGTGAGCGGGTCGCGCAGCTGCTCCTCGGCACGGGCGCGGGCTATCCAGAGCGTGGAGTCCAGCGCGATGAGCGGGACCGCGAACAGCGGCAGCAACAGGGGGGCGTGGACGGCGCAGACGGCGATCAGCGGGGAGATGCCGAGCAGGGCGATACCGACAAGCGCCTGCCGGAACACGGCCGTTCGGGGGATGGCGGGCAGCTGGCCGGTGCGCGGGGTGAGGCTGACCCAGAGCAGGCCGCGGCTGACGAAGAGGTAGCCGGCGGCGGTGACGACGACTTCGGGAAGGACGGCGAGGTTCCAGGCCGGCGGGGCCCAGGGGTGGCGGACGCTGGAGGCCACGCCGAACGCGGCGAGGCCGAGCGCCGCGGTGCCGAGGCCGAGGATGTCCACGGCACCGTGCACCACGGCCTGTCGCCAGCGGTGCCGCCGGGCGGCCCCGACCAGAACGACCACGGAGAGGCTGACGAGGACGGCGGGCACCCAGCCGTACAGCAGCAGGACGGCGAGGGCGAGGGCGGCGCCGGAGCCCGTGCCGCCCCACCAGCGGTCCCGGCCGAGGGCGACCAGATGGCCGACGATGATGCCGGTGAGGATCGCCAGCGACCAGCCCACGGAGCCGCCCGGGAACAGTGCGTCACCCTGGCCGAGGGTCACGATGACGCCCGCGGCGAGCGCGAGGCCCGCCACGGTGACGATGGTTGCGGGCAGCGCGGGCACGACGAGCCGCCGCAGCCGCGACGCCGGAGCGGCACTGTCGGTCGGTTTCATTCCGATCCCTCTCACAGCCGGCTGTGCCCGCGCCACGGCAGGCGCACTCCTCAACAGTAGGCCGCGGAAGGCCGCGACGGGCAGCGATCGACGACGGTTGCCCGAATGCGACCCGGCGTCGCGGATCAATCTGGTATGCGCCGATGAGGTGACACCTCACTCCTCCTCAGGTGGAGTGACCGCTACCGCTCGCGCTGCGTCAGGACCCTGCTCCAGCAGCACCGCGAAGCCATCATCGTCCAACACGGGGACCTTCAACTGCATGGCCTTGTCGTACTTCGAACCAGGGTTGTCGCCCACCACTACGAATCCGGTCTTCTTCGAAACAGAACCGGTCACCTTCGCTCCGAGGTTCTGGAGGGCCTCTTTCGCGCCATCTCTGGTGTGTGACTGAAGTGTGCCCGTTACGACGACGGTGACGCCTTCCAGCGGCCGCGGGCCCTCCTCGCCCGTTTGCTCCTCCTCCATCCGGACACCCGCGGCCCGCCAGCTCTCGATGATCTGCTGGTGCCAGTCCACGGCGAACCACTGCTTCAACGAGGCGGCGATGGTGGCCCCGACGCCGTCGACGGCGGCCAGCTCCGTCTCGTCCGCCTCCCGGATGCGGTCGATCGAGCGGAACTCCCGGGCCAGCGCCTCGGCCGCGACCGGGCCCACGTGCCGGATCGACAGCCCGGTGATGACCCGGGCCAGCGGGCGTGCCTTGGCCGCCTGGATGTTCTCCAGCATGGCCAGGGCGTTCTTCTTCGGCTCGCCCTTCTGGTTGGCGAAGAAGGTGACGACCTTCTCCTCGCCCGTCTTCGGGTCACGCTTGGGAAGACCGGAATCCGGGTCGAGGACATAGGACTTGATGGGCAGCAGCTGTTCGATGGAAAGGCCGAAAAGATCTCCTTCGTCCTTCAGCGGAGGCTCTGCGGGCTCCAGCGGCTGGCTGAGTGCCGTCGCCGCGACATAACCGAAGTTCTCGATATCGAGGCATTTGCGGCCGGCGAGGTAGAACAGCCGCTCACGGATCTGGGCGGGGCAGGAGCGGGCGTTGGGGCACCGCAGGTCGATATCGCCCTCCTTGGCGGGCTGCAGCGCCGTCCCGCACTCGGGGCACTCGGCCGGCATCACGAACTCCCGCTCGCCGCCGTCCCGCAGATCCACGACCGGCCCCAGGATCTCCGGGATGACATCGCCCGCCTTGCGGATCACGACGGTGTCCCCGATCAGCACGCCCTTGGCCTTGACCACGTCCTGGTTGTGCAGGGTGGCGAACTCCACCTCGGACCCGGCCACGGTCACCGGCTCGACCACGGCATACGGCGTGACCCGGCCCGTACGGCCGACGCCGACGCGGATGTCGACGAGCTTGGTGTTGACCTCCTCCGGCGGGTACTTCCAGGCGATCGCCCAGCGCGGCGCCCGCGAGGTCGAGCCCAGCCGTCCCTGGAGCCGGATCTCGTCCAGCTTGACCACGACGCCGTCGATCTCGTGCTCGACGGCCGTACGGCGCCGCTCGGCGTCGCCGTAGTGGTCGATGAACTCCCGTACGGCTTCCAGGGAGTCGACGACCCGGTTGTGTGCGGCGGTCGGCAGGCCCCACTCCTTGAGCAGGTCGTAGGCCTCCGACTGGCGGTCGATCTCCAGGCCTTCGCGGGCGCCGAGGCCGTGGACGACCATGTGCAGCGGGCGGGTGGCGGTGACCTTGGGGTCCTTCTGGCGCAGCGAACCGGCCGCGGCGTTACGGGGGTTGGCGAACGGCGGTTTGCCGTCGGCGACCAGCCGCTCGTTGAGTTCGAGGAACTTCTCCATCGGGAAGTAGACCTCGCCGCGCACCTCGACCAGGTCCGGGATGCGGTCGCCCTTGAGGCGGTGCGGGATCTCGGCGATCGTACGGACGTTGGGGGTGATGTCCTCGCCCGTACGGCCGTCGCCGCGGGTGGCGGCGCGGGTCAGCCGGCCCTGCTCGTAGGTGAGGTTGACGGCGAGACCGTCGACCTTCAGCTCGCACAGGAAGTGGTACTTGGCGCTCTTGGGATCGCCGCCCAGCTCACCGGCGATCCGCTCGGCCCAGCCCGCCAACTCCTCGTTGTCGAAGGCGTTGTCGAGCGAGAGCATCCGTTCGCGGTGCTCGACCTCGGTGAACTCCGTGGCGTAGGCCCCGGCGACCTTCTGGGTCGGGGAGTCGGGGGTGCGCAGCTCGGGGTGCTCGTTCTCCAGGGCCTCCAGGGAGCGCAGCAGCCGGTCGAACTCCGCGTCGCTGACGACCGGGGCGTCCTTCACGTAATACCGGAAGCGATGCTCCTCGATCTGCTCAGCGAGCTGCGCGTGCTCCTCCCGCGCCGCCGCGGGCACCTCGGATGCCGCTGCGTGCTGTTCGCCAGCCACCGTCTTGTCCTCCCGATGTCCTTGAGTGCGGTCACTCAGGGTTGTCTGCGAGTGATCTCGCCGCCCGGACGCAGTGGGCGAGAGCGGAGCGGGCATAAGCGGGCGAAGCGCCCGCCAGACCGCACGACGGGGTGATGACCACGGACTCGCTGAGAGTCCCCGGCGCCAGCCCCAGCCTGCGCCACAGCGTCCTGACCCCCATGACGCTACCGGCAGGGTCTGACAATCGGCCGTCCACGCCCGGCACCACGCCCGCGAACAGCGTGGTACCGCCCTCGACGGCCTCCCCGATCGTCTCCTCCTCACGCTCGGTGAGCAGCGAGAAATCGAACGAGACGCCCGTGACGCCGGCCCGCCGCAGCAGTCCGAAGGGCACCTCGGGCGCGCACGAGTGGACGACCACGGGGCCGCCCTCCGCCACCCCGACGAGATCACGCAGCGCGCTCTCGACGACCGCCCGGTCCACCGCCCGGTGGGTGCGGTATCCGCTCGCCGTCTTTACCCGGCCCTGGAGCACCGCCGTCAACGACGGTTCGTCGAGCTGGAGCACGACCCTGGCCCCCGGGACCCGCCGCCGTACGTCCGCGAGGTGGCCGCGCAGCCCCTCCGCCAGGGATGCGGCGAGGTCCCGGCAGGCGCCGGCGTCGGAGAGCGCCGCCTCGCCGTTGCGCAGCTCCAGGGCGGCGGCCAGGGTCCACGGGCCGACCGCGGAGACCTTCAGCGCGCCCTCGTACCCCTGGGTGAACTCCTCCAGGGCGTCGAGGTCCTCCCCCAGCCAGGAGTGCGCCCGCCGGGTGTCCCGGCCCGGCCGGTCGCTGATCCGCCAGCCGCTGGGCTCCACATGGCCGAAGACCTCGACCAGCATCCCGAGGGTCCGGCCGATCATGTCGGCGCCGGGCCCCCGGGCGGGCAGCTCCGGCAGATACGGGAAGGTCTCCAGCGATCCGGTGACGGTCTTGGCCGCCTCCCGCGCGTCACCGCCCGGCATCGATCCGATCCCGGTCGCCGCGCCCGCGGTCCACTTCTGCGTGCTGTTCTCGCTCACCCTGGAAGGGTATGCGCCGGTGCGCGGGGCGGGGTGGGGCAGGTGGGCGGGGCGGGATGCTCGGGGTACGCCGGCAGGGCGTGCGCGGGTGGCGCGCGGGCGTGGGCCTCACCTCGCCGGGTACGTCCCGTACGACGGGCGGTGGACGCCGCTCACTTCCTGGTGCGCAGGCCCACCCGGCCGGCCACCGCGGCGACGGCCAGCGCGCCCGCCGCCAGGGCGAAGGCGCACGCCGCGCCCCGGTGGCCGCCGCCGGTGCCCGTCAGTACCGCGCCCATGCCGGCGATGCCCACCAGGGAGCCGATCTGGCGGTTGGCGTTGAGGGTCGCGCTGCCGATGTCGGCGTGCTCGCGGCCCGCGGCCGCCATCAGGACACCGGTCATCGCCGGGGAGCTGACCCCGCTGCCGGTGTTGGTGACCGCGAGCACCACGGCGAGCACCCAGTACGGCAGACCGGGCGCGAGGGTCAGGAACAGCAGGGCGTAGCCCGCGGCGGAGAGCGCCAGGGAGGCGGTGAGCGCGGCCCGGTTGCCGGTCCGCAGTCCGAACCGGGCGTAGAGGACGTTGCCGAGAGGGATGACCAAGACGGCCGGCAGCATCTGCAGCCCCGCCGTCACGGGACTCGCGCCGCGCGCGGTCTGCAGGAAGAGGCCGAGGACGAACAGCGCCCCGTAGAAGGCGAAGTTGAAGAGGAAGCCGACCACATTGGCCGCGGCGAAACCGGGGTCCGCGAAGAGCGGGGCCGGCAGGACCGGCGTACGGGCGGTCCGTTCACGGACCAGGAATCCGGCCAGCGCGACCGCCGCGACCGCGAACGCTCCCAGGACGAACGGCGCAGACCATCCTGTTCCGGGCCCTTCGATGAGCCCGTAACTCAGCGCCCCGAGGGCCAGCAGACCCAGGACGTGCCCGACGCCGCCGAGCGCCGGACCACGGGCCGGGACCGCCGCGATCACCCGCCGGGCCAGCAGCAACCCGGCCAGCCCGATGGGGAGGTTGACGAGAAAGATGGAGCGCCAGCCGAGCGTGCCGACCAGGACACCGCCGATGGCCGGCGCCAGTCCCACGGAGGTGGAGACGATCGCCGACCAGATACCGAGGACCTTCGTCCGGCGCGCCGGTTCGGGGAAGGCGTGCATCAGCAGCGACAGCGAGCTGGGCATGAACAGCGCCGCGCCGGCCCCCTGGACGAAGCGGGCCGCCACCAGGACGGCACCGTCCGGCGCGACGGCGCCCAGCAGGGACGCGGCGGTGAAGACGGCGAGCCCGACGAGATAGATCCGGCGGGCCCCGAACCGCTTCGCCAGCGAGCCGGCGAGCAGCAGCAGCGCGGCGAAGGCCAGGACATAGCCGTCGACGACCCAGGTGAGACCGGACATGGTCAGCCCGAGCCGGGCCCGCAGATCGTTCCCGGCGACGTTCATGATGCCGGTGTCCAGGCTCGCCATCACGAACCCGAGGGCCAGCACGAGGAGTTGGAGGCCGGGGCGGGGGCGGCCCGGCGAGGGGGCCTCACGCACCGACACCTGCGGCACATACTTCTCAGTGATCATGGATTTAGTTAAAGCTGTATCCATCTCCGCAACAATGGTTACAGCTATAACTTTACTGAACGCATACGAAACCGCCGGGGCCCCGGAACGCGATGTGCGTCCCGGGGCCCCGGCGGTGTCTTTGGCGGCGTCGTGGGCGCCCGCCGGCGGTCAGCCGTGCTCAGCGAGGGTCAGTCGCCCCGCCCCAGTGCCTTCAGCAGGTCATCGCGGAGCGCGGCCCGCTCCTCGTGCGAGAGATGGTCGAGCGGGGAGGCGGTGCCCATCCGCCGCAGCAGACCGAGCCGCAACTCCCGTCCCGCCTCGGTGAGTACGAGCTGCTTGGCCCGGCCGTCCAGGGGGTGCGGCCGGCGCACGACCATGCCCTGCTTCTCCAGCTTGGAGATGACGTAGGTGACATTCGGTGGCTCGCAGCACAGCACCGCGGCCAGCTCCCGCGCCGTCTTCGGCTCGCCGAGCTCCTCCAGCGCCTTGGCCTGCGTCGGCGTCAGATCGAGCTCGGCGATCCGGCCGCGCTGATGGGCGTCGAGCCGCCGGCTCAGCTCCGTCACGAGCCCCCGGATCTCCCGGAACCCGCACCCCGCCGCCGCGGTCGACTTCGCTTCAATGGTCACTCATGAAGCGTACGTCGCCGCGGCGGAAAGCAGCGGTGCGCGTACGACGGCCGGGGTCAGCCACGAGCGGGGCGCGGCCCCGGCGGTCAGCGTCCGGGCCGTACCGACACATCGTTGATCTCGGCGTCCCGCGGCAGATCGATGGCCGTGAGGATGGCCGTCGCGACCGACTCCGGGTCGATCCAGCGGGACGGGTCGTACTCCTTGCCCTCCTGCTGGTGGGTGCTCTCCTGCATGGGCGTGGCGGTACGCCCCGGGTAGACCGACGTGACCCGCACCCCGTTGTCGTGCTCCTCCGCCCGCAGCGCGTCGGCCAGCGCCTTCAGACCGTGCTTGGTCGCCGCGTACGCACCCCACTGGGCCCGCGCGCTCAGCCCGGCACCGGAGTTCACGAAGACGACATGCCCCTCGGCGACCCGTACCAGCGGCAGCAACAGCCGGGTGAGTTCGGCGGGGGCGACCAGGTTGGCGGCGAGCTGCCGCTGCCAGGACTTGGCCGGCAGATCGCCGACCGCGCCCAGCTCGATCACGCCCGCGCTGTGCACCAGGGAGTCGATCCGGTCCGGCAGCGGCTGCTGGCCGAAGGCCCAGGACAGCTTCTCGGGGTTGGCGAGATCACCGACGAGTGTGCGGGCGCCGGGGAACTGCGCGGCCAGCTCCTTGGCCCGGACCGCGTTGCGCGCCAGCAGCCACAGGTCCTCCCCGCGGTCCGCGAGCCGCCGTGCGACCGCCGCTCCGATGCCCGACCCTGCGCCCGTGATCAAGTGCGTACCCATGGGCCCGATCCTAACGAGCGGGGCGGCGCACGCGGGGCTCGGCGGCTCAGGCCTGGATGCCCGCCTTCTCCTCCAGGTAGGCCAGCGCGCCGACGCCGTCCTGCGCGAAGAAGACCAGGTCGGTGAGGGGAAGCGGCAGAAAGCCCTCCGCCTCCATCCGCTGGAACTGCTGCTGCAACCCGTCGTAGAAGCCTGCGGTGTTGAGCAGCACCACGGGCTTGCTGTGCATCCCGTGCTTGCGCAGCTCCAGGATCTCGGTGGCCTCGTCGAGGGTGCCGGTCCCGCCGACCATGATGACGACGGCGTCGGCGCGCACCAGCATCTGCGCCTTCCGCTCGGCGAGGTCCTTGGTGACGATCATCTCGTCGGCGCCGGCGCGCGCCTTGTGTTCCAGGAACTCGACGGAGACGCCGATCAGCTTTCCGCCGGCCTCCTGCACCCCGTCGGCCATGACCTTCATCAGGCCGGTGTCCGAACCGCCCCACACCAGCGCATGCCCGCCCCGGCCGATCAGCTCGGCGAACTCGCGGGCCGGGGTGACATAGCGGTCGTCGAGATCGGCGGCGGAGCAGAAGACGCAGATATTCATGCGGTCACCTTACGAGTGGCCGGACGGACGCCGCGCTGCTGGTGGGGGGCCGGTACGGGGCGGGGCGGGCGGTCGAGCCGTCGGGCGGGAACGGGCGGCGGCGACCGTCGAGGCCGTCGGGCGGGGCGGGCGACCGGCCGAGGCCGCGGCTCCGGGCGGCGCCCCCGTGGCGCGCTCGCCCGCCCCTGCCCTCCGGGTCAGATCAGGCCCTGGTCCAGCATCGCGTCCGCGACCCGCTCGAAGCCGGCGATGTTGGCGCCCGCGACGTAGTCGCCGGGCAGCCCGAAGCGCTCCGCGGTCTCGTAGCAGCGGTGGTGGATGGCGCGCATGATCGTCGCGAGCTCACCCTCCGTACGCTCGAAGGCCCAGGACTCGCGCGAGGAGTTCTGCCGCATCTCCAGCGCACTGGTCGCCACACCGCCCGCGTTGGCGGCCTTACCGGGGCCGAAGGCCACACCGGCCGACTTGAGGAGCGTCACCGCCTCCGGCGTGGTCGGCATGTTGGCGCCCTCGGAGACCGCCTTGACGCCGTTGCGCACCAGGATCCGGGCGGCGTCCGCGTCCAGCTCGTTCTGGGTCGCCGACGGCAGCGCCACATCGCAGGCGACGTCCCACACCCGCCCGCCGGGCACATAGGTGGCCGACACCCCGCGCCGCTCCGCGTACGCGCTGATCCGGCCGCGCTCGACCTCCTTGATCTGCCGCAGAAGATCCAGGTCGATGCCCTTCTCGTCGACGACATAGCCGCCGGAGTCCGAGCAGGTCAGCACGTTGGCGCCGAGCGCCTGGGCCTTCTCGATGGTGTAGATCGCGACATTGCCGGACCCGGAGACCACCACCTGCTGCCCGTCCAGCTCCTCGCCGCGCTGCTTGAGCATCTCCTCGGTGAAGAGCACATTGCCGTAACCGGTGGCCTCCGTACGGGCCTTGGAGCCGCCCCAGGACAGTCCCTTGCCGGTGAGCACACCGGCCTCCCAGCGGTTGGTGATCCGCCGGTACTGGCCGAAGAGAAAGCCGATCTCCCGGCCGCCGACGCCGATATCGCCGGCCGGTACGTCCGTGTGCTCGCCGAGATGACGGTGCAGCTCCGTCATGAACGACTGGCAGAATCGCATGACTTCGGCATCCGACTTACCGTGCGGATCGAAATCGCTGCCGCCCTTGCCGCCGCCGATGTTCAGCCCGGTAAGGGAATTCTTGAAGATTTGTTCGAAGCCGAGGAACTTGACGATCCCCAGATTCACGGACGAGCGGAAACGCAGACCGCCCTTGTACGGACCGAGCGCGCTGTTGAATTCCACCCGGAAACCGCGGTTGACGTGAATCGCCCCGGAATCGTCCTGCCAGGGGACCCGGAACATGATCTGCCGTTCCGGCTCACAGATCCGCTCCAGGATCTTGGCCTCGGCGAACTCCGGGCGGGCCGCCAGCACCGGGGCCAGCGTCTCCAGCACCTCGAGTGCCGCCTGATGGAACTCGGGCTCCCCGGGATTCCGTCGGACCAGCTCCGCGTACAGCGATGCCGGCCCGGTCGAATGAACGCCGGGCTTGAGCTGAGATTGAACAGTCGACATTGACTTCCGTTCCCTTTCGTGGCCGCGGAAAGGCCGCCCGCAGTCCGGAACCTGATGAGCCCTCACAAGGCCTACAACTCCTTGTCGGTCATTGTCGTCACCATTTCTCATCAGGGCGGCGCTGACGTCCCGTCGCTTTCCCGACCCTATTTGGCGACACCCCGCCGATCGACTGTGGGATATACGACACGTCGCCCCCGCACGCAATCGTCCGACTCCTCCCGTGCGGTCCCGCCCACCCCAAGCCCGCAGGTCAGCGCATCGTTGACGGCCGCCGCGCACCGGTTTTCCGCCCCGCGGGCTGTGCGGGACCTCACAGTTGACCAGCGTCTTTGCGCGTCCCACATACCTCATGGCGCACACGCCGCGGCACCCGGGCCCCACCAGGGCACCCGGGTGCTGCGCCACCGCGTCCGACGCCGCGGCGGCCGGCCATTCCTCAGCCTTCCGCCCCCGCCACCACAACAGCGGGCGCGCCCGCCCCCGAGTCCACCCCGGCCTCGCTCCCGGCCCCTGCCTTGGTCCCCGTCTCGGCCTGGGTCCCTGTCTCGGCCTGGGTCCCTGTCTCGGCCTCCACCATCTTCGCCATCGGGTCGGCGCTGCTGCCCCCGGCGATGACCATGGCCGCCAGGATGGCCACCACCGTCAGTACCGTGCCGAGCCAGACCATGGTGTCCACCGGCACGGTGTAGGCGCCGATGACCTTGAGCACGCACTCGGTCAGCAGTGCCGCCCCCCATACCGCCGAGAACCGCCGCTCGGCCCGCCGGAACCGCTCGGAGCCGGCCATCAGCCGGTCCCAGGCGGCCTCGCCGGCCGCGCTCCCCTTGGTGACCCACGGCTTGAGCCCCGCGGTCATCAGCGGCCGCCCGGTCGGTACGGAGAGCAGGATCGCGATGCCGATCACGCTGCTCACGCCGCTGTCCTTGGCCATCATCAGCCGGGGATCGCCGGCCACCGCGCTCAGCGCCAGGCCCACCACGTTGACGATCAGGATCAGCAGGGCGAGCCCGTTGACACCGCGGCTGCTGACCAGGCCCCATACCGTCCGCAGCGCGGGCACCACGCTGCTCCAGGCCAGCGCGGCCACCGTGCTGAAGGCGAAACCGTCGCGGAGGAGGTAGTACGAGGCGATCGGAATGCCCGCGTCCACGATCAGTGGCACGAAGCTCTTCAGCGGATTGCCGCGCTCCCCCTCGGCTACCGGCTCCCCCTCGGCTACCGGCTCGGCCACGGACTGGTTGCGGCGCACGGCGTACTCCCCCATGTTGCGGTGAACTGCTCGCTTCCTGCGATGCATTCAGCCTCGCGCACAGCCGTGGACCGCAACAGTGGGAAAGATCCCGGCCTCACCATGACATTTGTCAGATCGGCGGGCCCGGGCCGGGCGAAGCCCCCTACGCCTCCGCTCGCGCCGCTCGCTCCGTAGTGGCGATGGTGGCCGAGCCGACCACCCGGGTGCCGTCGTAAAGGACGATCGCCTGGCCGGGAGCCACCCCGCGGACCGGCTCGGTGAAGGTCACCTGGAGCTCGTCGTCGCCGGTCAGCTCGGCGGTGACCTCGGTCTCGCCGCCGTGCGCGCGGAGCTGGGCCGTGTACGTCGCGGGGCCGGCCGTCGGGGGGCGGCCGCACCAACGGGGGCGGATCGCGGTCAGCGCCCGGACGTCGAGGGAGGCGGCGGGGCCGACGGTGACGGTGTTGTCCACCGGGGAGATGTCGAGGACGTAGCGCGGCTTGCCGTCGGGGGCGGGGTGGCCGATGCGCAGGCCCTTGCGCTGGCCGATGGTGAAGCCGTACGCGCCCTCGTGCGTACCGAGGCGGTTGCCGTCCTCGTCGACGATGTCGCCCGGCGCCGTGCCGAGCCGCTTGGCCAGGAAGCCCTGGGTATCGCCGTCGGCGATGAAGCAGATGTCGTGGCTGTCCGGCTTCTTGGCGACGAACAGCCCGCGGCGGGCGGCCTCTTCGCGGATCTCCGGTTTGGTGGTGAGGGTGTCGCCGAGCGGGAACATCGCGTGCGCGAGCTGGCGGTCGTCGAGGACACCGAGGACGTACGACTGGTCCTTGGCCATGTCGGAGGCGCGGTGCAGCTCGCGGGTGCCGTCCTCGCGCAGGACGACGGTGGCGTAGTGGCCGGTGCAGACGGCGTCGAACCCCAGGGCCAGCGCCTTGTCGAGGAGCGCGGCGAACTTGATCTTCTCGTTGCAGCGCAGGCAGGGGTTCGGGGTGCGCCCGGCCTCGTACTCCGCGACGAAGTCGTCGACGACGTCCGCACGGAAGCGCTCGGCGAGGTCCCAGACGTAGAAGGGGATGCCGATGACGTCGGCGGCACGGCGGGCGTCGTGCGAGTCCTCGATCGTGCAGCAGCCGCGGGCGCCGGTGCGGAACGATTTGGGGTTCTCGGACAGCGCCAGATGCACGCCGGTCACGTCATGGCCGGCCTCGGCGGCGCGGGCGGCGGCAACGGCGGAGTCGACGCCGCCGGACATGGCGGCGAGCACGCGGAGGCGGCGGGGGGCGTCATCAGTCATAGCGAGTCCAGGGTAGACGGAACCGCGGACGGGGCCGAAAGCGTTATGCAGCGCATGGGGAAGAGGGACGGGGAGCAGGACGGCGGCCAGGAGACGCGGCCCGGGATCACGCGGCGCCGGGCGCTGTGGATCGGGGGCGGTGGGGCGGTGGCCGCCGGGGCCGCGGCGTACGCGGGGCGCGATGTGCTGGCGCACTGGTGGTGGCGGCTGCCCGGGAACGACAAGCCGCGTAAGCCCGGTGCGGTGGACCACCGGGGCGCGCAGTGGGTCGCGGCGTCCCCGGCGAACTACCGGCGGGCGGACCGCCCGGCGGACTACGGCATCGACCGGGTGGTCATCCATGTCGTCCAGGGCAGCTACGCGACCGCGCTGGACGTCTTCCGCGACCCGGAGCACGAGGCCGGCGCGCACTATGTCGTCCGCAAGGACGGCCATGTCGCCCAGCTGATCCGCGAGCTGGACGTGGCCTTCCACGCGGGCAACCGCGGCTACAACGAGCGGAGCGTGGGGATCGAGCACGAGGGCTTCGTGGACCGGCCGGAGTCGTTCACGGCGGCCATGTACGCGTCGTCGGCGCGGCTGACCGCCGGGATCTGCCGCCGGTACGGCTTCCCGGCCGACCGGGAGCACGTCGTCGGCCATGTGGAGGTGCCGGGGACCGATCACACCGATCCCGGTCCGCACTGGGACTGGGACCGCTACCTGCGACTGGTACGCGCCGAGCTGCACAAGCCCGTACGGGCCGGGGCCGGGGCGAGCCCGCACATACGGAAGCCCTGAGGCGCGGGCCGTCGGTGGCGTCGGGAGGCGCGCCTCAGGGCCGTCGGAGGTTCCGGGCCCGGCCCGGGGCGATCCGGGGAAGCGAGAACGAGACGCCAGGGCGTGTCGCCCTAGCTGAGGCCCGCGCTCCGTGCCCGTTCCACTACCGGGCCGATGGCCTCGGCCAGGGCGGCCACGTCCTCCGCGGTGGAGGTGTGCCCCAGGGAGAAGCGCAGGGTGCCCCGGGCGAGGTCCGGGGACATCCCGGTGGCCAGCAGGACATGGCTGGGCTGGGCGACGCCGGCGGTGCAGGCGGAGCCCGTGGAGCAGGCGATGCCCTGGGCGTCCAGCAGGAGCAGCAGGGAGTCGCCCTCGCAGCCGGGGAACGAGAAGTGGGCGTTGGCGGGGAGCCGTCCTGCGGGGTCCGGGTCGCCGCCGAGGACGGCGTCCGGGGCGGCGGCGCGGACGGCCTTGACCAGGTCGTCGCGGAGCGCGCCGATGTCGCGGGCGAAGTCCGCGCGGTGTGCGACGGCGTGCCGGGCGGCGGCGGCGAAGGCGGCGACGGCCGGGGTGTCGAGGGTGCCGGAGCGGACGTGCCGTTCCTGGCCGCCGCCGTGCAGCACCGGCACCGGAGCGTACTCACGGCCCAGCAGCAGCGCGCCGATCCCGTACGGGCCGCCGATCTTGTGCCCGGAGACCGTCATCGCGGCGAGCCCGGAGGCGGCGAAGTCGACCTCCAGCTGACCGACGGCCTGCACCGCGTCGGCGTGCAGCGGGACCTCGAACTCCCGGGCCACCTCGGCGAGTTCGGCCACCGGCTGGACCGTGCCGATCTCGTTGTTGGCCCACATGACCGTGGCGAGCGCGACATCGGCGGGGTTACGGGCCAGCGCCGTGCGCAGCGCCTCGGCGGGCACCCGGCCGTAGCTGTCGACCGGCAGCCACTCGACCTCGGCGCCCTCGTGCTCGGCGAGCCACTCCACCGCGTCGAGGACCGCATGGTGCTCGACGGGGCTGGCGAGGACGCGGGTACGGGCCGGGTCGGCGGCCCGGCGCGCCCAGTACAGGCCCTTGACCGCGAGGTTGTCGGCCTCGGTGCCGCCCGCGGTGAAGACGATCTCGCTCGGCCGGGCGCCGAGCGAGGCGGCGAGCGATTCACGCGCCTCCTCGACGGTACGCCGGGCCCGCCGGCCGGCGGCGTGCAGCGAGGACGCATTGCCGGTGACGGTCAGCTGGGCGGTCATCGCCTGCACCGCCTCCGGGAGCATCGGGGTGGTGGCGGCGTGGTCGAGGTAAACCATGGTGCGCACGATTCTACGAGCCCGCGCGACGGACTCCGGGGGCGCATGTACCGCGCGCGGGAGCGCCACACACCAGAAGGCCGGGGCCGCCTCGGGCGCCACTGTGGACGCCACGTAAGGAGTCACCAGCCACTCACGGCGGCGCTGGGGAGTTCGTGGCGTGATGGGTGCGGGGAGGGGGGCCGTCAGCCGGTCAGCCCGCGTCCGGCGGCCCTGAGTGAGGACCCCGCCCTGACGTGCGAGCGCACCGCGGACTCCCCTACCCCTCCAACAACACCGCCCGCGCCAACTGCCGCGACTGCGCGACCAGTCGGTCCTCCGAGTCCCAGACCTCGGCGTCCTCCTCCAGGAAGCCGCCGGCGAGGTTGCGGGTGGTGATGGCGACGCGGAGGGGGCCGGGGGCCGGGCGGTGGCGGATGTGGGCGGTGAGTTCGACGGTGGGGACCCAGCCGGAGAGGCCCATCTCGAAGGCGGTGGGGGGCAGTGCGTCGACGGTCAGGAGGAGGGAGAGCGGGTCGGGTTCACGGCCGTCGGCGAGGCCGAACCAGGCGCGCATCTCGCCCTTGCCGGAGGGGGCGCCGACGGCCCAGCCCGCGGTCGCCGGGTCCAGGCGGAGGGCGAGCCGCTCGGCGATGGCGGTGCTGCCGGGGATCGCGGGGCGGCCGTCGGGGGCGCTGTCCGTGCCGAGGCAGTGTTCGTACGGCGGGATGGCCGGGGGTTTGGCGGTGGTGTGGACCTCGTCGGGCAGGGCATCGAGGTCGCCGTACGCGGCGAGCACCCGGAGCCGCTCGACCTCGCTGCCGTCCTCGGCGAACTGGACGAGGGTGGCGGTGCCGGTCGACATCGTGCGGCCGGTGCGGACCACTTCGGTGCGGATCACGGCGGGGCCCGGGGCCGAGGCGGTCAGGTAGTGCGCGGTGACCGACATCGGGTCGGGGTGCGGGAGGGCGTCGCCGAGGGCGCGGCCCATGAGGGCGAGGAGGTAGCCGCCGTTGACCGCCTGGATGATCGTCCAGCCGGCCGAGAGATGGGCGTCATAGACGCCGGGGGCGCGGCGACTGACCGCCGTGTCGCGGTCGAACTCGCTGTTGCCGTGGGTCACCAGAGCCATGGGCTGCACGCTACACCGGATGGTTACCGACCGGTAGTGTCAGTTTTAACGGCCTCGGGCGGAAGCGTTCGTTCCGCGCCTGCCATGATGAGCGCCATGCTTCACGTCCTCTACCTTGTCGGCGTCGCGGCCTTCGCGGCGAGCGGGGTGCTGGCCGCCTACCGCGCCAACATGGACCCGTTCGGCGGCCTGGTGCTCGCCTTCGCCGCGTCGATCTCCGGCGGCACGCTGCGCGATCTCATCCTCGACCGGCGGCCGCTGTACTGGACGCACGACTGGGTGCTGCTGACCGTGATCATCTGTGTCGGTGTCGGCACCATGATCTACCTGCGGTTCTGGCAGCTGCCGCACAAGTCGCTGCTGGTGGTCGACGCGGTCGGGCTGTCCGTCGTCACGGTGATCGGCGCCCGCGCCGCGATCGACGCGGGCGCCACCCCGCTCGCCGTGATCATCCTGGCGGTGCTGACCGGTGTCGCCGGTGAGGTCATCCGCGATGTGCTGTGCGGGGAGTTCCCGCCGCTGCTGCTGCGCGAGGACGTCTATGCGATCGCCGCGCTGGCCGGCGGCGGCTGCTATCTGCTGCTGCACCACCTCGGCACCGGCGCCACCCCCGCCGCGGTGGTCTCGGCGGGGGTGGTGTTCGCCCTGCGGATGGGGGCCGTCTACCTCGGGCTGCACCTGCCGCGGCCGGAGCAGCTGCGCCCCCGGGGCAGCCGGGCGGACGCCGACTGACCCGAGGGCCGAGGCCTGCCGGCTCAAGGGCCGATGCCTACTGCGGCAGCGCCGGCTTGCCGTCCGTGTTCAGCCAGGTGTCGAAGAGGTCGTCCAGCTGCTGCCCGGAGATCTTCTCGGCGAGCGCGACGAACTGGGCGGTCTCCGCGTTGCCGTAGCGGTGACGGGCGGTCCAGGCCGGCAGCAGCTCGAAGAACGCCTTGTCACCGATCCGCTCCCGCAGCACCTGGAGCGTCATCGCACCCCGGACGTAGACCGCGCTCGCGAACATGGTGTCCCGCTGCGGATCGCCGACCTTCACCTTCCAGAAGTCGTTGTCGGCCGGGATGCCGGCGTACTGGGCGCGGAGGGTGTCATGGGCGCTGCGGGTGCCGCGGTGCTCGTTCCACAGCCACTGCGCGTAGGTGGCGAAGCCCTCGTTGAGCCAGATGTTCTGCCACCGCTTCACGGAGACCGAGTCGCCGAACCACTGGTGCGCCAGCTCGTGGACGATGGTCGACTCGCTGCGCACCGCCGAGTAGACCGGCTTGGACTGGACCTCCAGGGAGAAGCCGGCCTGCGGCATGTCGTCGACGATCGCGCCGGTCTCCTCGAAGGGGTACGGCCCGAAGACCTTCGACCAGTAGTCGGTGGCCTCGGCGGTGATGCCGTAGACGTCGACCTTGCCGGTGGGCAGCGTGGGGTCGGTGGCGACGTAGATGGGGGTGCCGCCGGGCGTGGTGCCCGTACGGATGTCGAACTTCCCGATGGTGGCGGTGGCGAGGTACGTCGCCATGGGACGCTTCTCGCGCCAGTGGGCCCAGGACCGGCCGTGCCGCTCCCCGGAGCCGACCAGCCGCCCGTTGGAGACGCCGGTCAGGCCCTTGGGGGCGTCGATGCGGATGTCGTAGGTCGCCTTGTCGTTCGGGTGGTCGCTGGAGGGGAACCACGTCGAGGCGGCGTTCGGCTCGCAGGCGACGAAGACCCCGTCCTCGGTCTTCATCCAGCCGTAGTCGGAGCCGAAGACGATCGGGCCGCTGAGCGGCTTGGGGACACCGTGGTAGGCGACGGTGACGGTGAACTTCGAGCCGCGGCGCAGCGGGAAGTCGGGGCGGACGGTTATCTCGTCGCCGGATCTGCCGAAGTGGGCCTTCCGGCCGTTCACCCGGACCGTGTCGACCGTCAGCTTCTGGAGGTCGAGGTCGAAACGGGAGAGGTTCTGAGTGGCCCTGGCGGTGAGCTTCGTG
The DNA here is from genome assembly GCF_042746015.1 of Streptomyces sp. NPDC058773. NCBI lineage: Bacteria > Bacillati > Actinomycetota > Actinomycetes > Kitasatosporales > Streptomycetaceae > Streptomyces > Streptomyces sp. NPDC058773. The sequence continues at coordinate 15,937 of NZ_JBHYPE010000008.1, read as the reverse complement.
CGGCCGTCGAGGCGGCCGCTGCCGGGGTGGTAGCTGACGCCGAGGTCGTAATGCAGGGCGTCGAAGCCGCCGTTGCCGAGGCGGGGGAAGTACGGGTCACCGACGCCGGGGGCGCCGGGGGAGGCGCCGGGAGCGGCGGCGATGGAGGCCGCCGAGGCCACGGCGGTGGCCAGAGCGAGCCAGCGGGAGGTGCGACGCGCAGAACGGGAGAGTGCCATGAGCCGTCCTTTCGGACACACGGGCGAATGAAGAACAATCGCGCCGACTCTGCACCCTCCCGTACTGTTACGTCCGGGATTTTGCCAATTCCTCAGTATTACTTGCTGGTTGGTGCCTGGCCGGACCCGCCGGACGCCCCGGCGGACGGGGCCGGACCGGGCGCGTTCTCCGGGTGGTGGCAGGCCACCTGATGACCGGTCCGCAGCGTGACCAGCGGCGGTTCGGTGGTCGCGCACTCCTCGGTCGCCTTCCAGCAGCGGGTACGGAACCGGCAGCCGGACGGCGGGTTGATCGGCGAGGGCACATCGCCCTTGAGCAGGATGCGGTCGCGCTGGGTGCGCCGCTTGGGGTCGGGCACCGGAACGGCCGACAGCAGCGCCTTGGTATACGGGTGCATCGGTGTCTCGTACAGCGCCGTGCGGTCGGCCAACTCCACGATCTTGCCGAGGTACATCACCGCGATCCGGTCCGAGACGTGCCGGATCACCGAGAGGTCGTGGGCGATGATGACGTACGTCAGGCCCAGCTCCTCCTGGAGGTCGTCCATGAGGTTGACGACCTGGGCCTGGATCGACACGTCCAGCGCGGAGACCGGCTCGTCGGCGACCACCAGCTTGGGCTTGAGCGCCAGCGCGCGGGCGATGCCGATGCGCTGGCGCTGGCCGCCGGAGAACTCGTGCGGATAGCGGTTGTAGTGCTCCGGGCTCAGGCCCACCAGCTCCAGCAGCCGCTGCACCTCCTTCTTCACCCCGCCCTCGGGTTCGATGCCCTGGAGGCGGAAGGGAGTGGAGACGATCCCGCCGATGGTGTGCCGGGGGTTCAGCGAACCGTACGGGTCCTGGAAGATCATCTGTACGTCCCGGCGCATCGGCCGCAGCCGTCCCGGGGACAGATGGGTGATGTCCTGGCCCTGGAACTCGATGCGGCCGCCGGTCGGTTCGTCGAGCCGGGTGATCAGCCGGCCCATCGTCGACTTGCCGCAGCCGGACTCGCCGACGACACCGAGCGTTTCGCCGGGCCGCACGTCGAAGTCGATGCCGTCCACCGCCTGCACCGCGCCGACCTGCCGCTTGAGCAGGCCCTTGGTGATCGGGAAGTGCCGCACCAGCCCGCGGACCTTCAGCAGTGGAGCGGCGTCGGCCCGGGCCTCCTCGGAGGCCCCCTTCTGGAGCGGGATCTTCTTGTCCCGGTCGTCGGTCGTCTTCCGGTCGTCAGTCGTCTTCTGGTCGTCAGTCGTCTCGGTCACAGCTTCGGCGCAATCTCTTCGGTCCAGATACGCTCCCGCTCCTCCTGCGACATGTGGCAGGCGGAGAAGTGCCCTCCCCCGTCGGCTACGCCCCCATTGGCGGGGGTGCCCCCACTGCCGGCCTCGCGCAGCTCGGGGCGGACCGTACGGGTGAGGTTGTCCTTCGGCACGTCCGCATACGGGCAGCGGGGGTTGAATGCACAGCCGGACGGGACGTTGATCAGGCTGGGCGGGGAGCCCTTGACCGGGATCAGCCGGTCCGTCTGCGCACGGTCGATGCGCGGCATGGACCCGAGCAGACCCCAGGTGTAGGGGTGCTGGGGCTCGTAGAAGACCTTCTCGGCCGGGCCGCGCTCGACGCACCGGCCGCCGTACATCACCAGCAGATCGTCGGCCAGCTCGGCGACCACCCCGAGGTCGTGGGTGATGATGATGACCGCCGAGCCGAACTCCTTCTGCAGATCGCGGATCAGGTCCAGGATCTGCGCCTGGACGGTGACGTCCAGCGCCGTGGTCGGCTCGTCCGCGATCAGCAGCTCGGGGTTGTTGACCAGTGCCATCGCGATCATGGCGCGCTGGCGCATACCGCCGGAGAACTGGTGCGGATGGTCGTCGATCCGCTTGTCGGGCTGCGGGATGCCGACCCGGTCGAGCATCTCGACGGCCCGCTTGCGCGCGGTCTTCTTGTCGACGTCGTGGTGGACGCGGTAGGCCTCCATGATCTGGTTGCCGACCGAGTAGAAGGGGTGCAGCGCGGACAGCGGGTCCTGGAAGATCATCGCCATCTCGCGGCCGCGCAGCCGGCGCACCTCGTCCGGATCGGCGGAGACCAGCTCCTTGCCGTCCAGCCAGATCTCACCGGACATGTCGACCTTGCTGCGCTGCTGGCGGGAGGCGCGGTGCAGGCCCATCACGGCGAGCGAGGTGACGGACTTGCCGGAGCCGGACTCGCCGACGATGCCGAGCGTCCTGCCCTTCTCCAGGCTGAAGTTCAGCCCGTCGACGGACTTCACCAGCCCGTCATCGGTGCGGAAGTGCACCTTCAGGTCCCGCACCTGGAGGAAGGGCGGCGGTGCCTTCTCGGTGGTGGTGACCGCGGCGGACCCGGCCGCCGCGGTCTCGGTCTTGTCCTCGGAGGAGTCGGTCACGAGAGCCTCACCCGCGGGTCGACGGCGGCGTACAGAACGTCCACCACCAGGTTGCACATGACGATGAAGAACGCGGCGAGCAAGGTGACGCCGAGGATGTTCGGCAGGTCGTTGGCGTTGATCGCCTCGACGGCGAAGGCGCCGACTCCCTTGAGCGAGAAGACCTGTTCGGTGATCAGCGCACCGCCGAGCAGCAGGCCCAGGTCCATGCCGAAGACCGTGATGATCGGGGTGAGCGCGGCCCGCAGACCGTGCCGTACGACCACCTTGCGCTCCCGCAGCCCCTTGGCGCGGGCCGTACGGATGTAGTCCTCGCTCAGCGTCTCCAGCATGCCCGCCCGGGTGAGCCGGGCGTAGAGCGCGGAGTAGAGGAAGGCCAGGGTGACCCAGGGCAGGACCAGGGTCCGGGCCCAGCCCAGCGGGTCCTCGGTCAGATAGATGTAGTCGCTGCGTTCGAAGATCGGCCACTGGTAGGTGAACAGGGCCAGGGCCAGGGCTCCCGTGAAGAACATCGGGAGGGAGACACCGGCCAGCGCCACGCCCATCGCCATCCGGTCGAAGAGCGAGCCGGGGCGCAGCGCGGAGAGCACACCGGTGGCGACACCGGAGACGACCCACAGCACGGCCGCGCCGGCGGCCAGCGAGAGGGTCACCGGGAGCCGGGACTGGATCTCCGGCCACACCTCGATATGAGTCTTGAAGGAGTAACCGAAGCACGGCACATGGCACTTGGCCGCTTCCGGACCGAATTTGTAGTCGACGCCGACGAAGATGCCCTTGAGGAAGTCCCAGTACTGCTCGTACACGGGCTTGTCCAGGCCGAGATTCTTCTTCACCGCGGCGATGTCCGCCGGGGTAGGGGCCTTGCCGATGTACTGCTGGGCAAGCTGGTCGGTGCTCTGCCCGGCCAGCTTCGGCAGCAGGAAGAAGATGCCGAAGGTGACCGCGCTGACGATCAGCAGCAGAATCACTGCGCTGATCAACCTGCGGATGATGTACGAGAACACGGGGATGCGGCCTCGGCGCCGCGGGCCGGCCGGAACCGGCCCGCGGACACCAATGCCTTCACCTGCCTTCCAGGGCTGCTACTTCTTGACGCCGATGTTGAGGTAGTCGTACTGACCGCTGAAGGCCGAAGTGGACACCAGGTTGGTGGCCTTGGGCGAGCGGTACATCAGGACCTTGAAGTAGGTGAGCGGAACGATCGCCGCCTGCTCCATCGTCTTCTTGTCGATCTCGGCGTACGCCTTCTCGCGGGCCGCCTTGTCGGTGTTGGCGATGGCGCTGTCGAGCAGCTTGTTGATCTCCGGGTCGTCCAGCTCCGACAGGTTGGTGTTACCGGACTGGCTGATCGCCTTGCCGTTGAGGATCTGCTGGAGGTAGCCGTAGCCGGTGGGGAAGTCCGAGCCCCACTGCATCATGATCAGGCCGACGTTGTTCTTCTTGTTGAACTTCGGCACACCGGCGTAGTCCGAGAAGTACTTGCTGGTCGGGTAGGACTGGATCTTGGCGGTGACGCCGATCTTCTTGAGCGAGTCGATGACCGTGGTGGCCGCGTCGACCTCGTCCTGGCGGTCGTTGCGGGCCAGGATCGTGGTCGTGGTCTTGCCGGCGCCGCACTTGTCCCAGTGCTTCTTGGCCTCGGTCAGATCCAGCTTGTCGCCGTCGTACTTCTGCGGGTACAGGTCGTACTTCTGGTAGCCGTCGATGTCGGTCGGCAGGACCGTGGAGGCCAGCTCACCGCGTATCGGGCCGCCGAGCGAGGTCTGTACGGCCTTCTTGTCGATGGCGTACTGGACGGCCTTGCGGCACTCGATGTTGTCGAACGGCTTCACCTTGGTGTTGAGCGCCGTGTAGACGAGCCGCTGGCCGAGCGTGTTGTCGGTGTTGGCCTTCTCCTTGGGATCGGTCAGGAGCTGGGCCTGCGTCTGCCCGTCGACACCACGGCCGGCCAGGTCCACCAGGGTGTTGCCGGACTTGAGGTCCTTGTCGATGGTCGACTGGGCGACCTTCAGATTCAGGACGATCTTGTCCGGCAGCTGCTTGCGCAGCGGGTCGGTCTTCGCGGACCACTGCGGGTTGCGGACCAGGGTGAGCTTCTTGCCCTCCTCGTAGCTCTCGAACTTGTACGAGCCGGTGGACAGCACGGACTTGGTGTAGTCGGCGCCCTTGTCCTTGGCCTGCGGTACCGGAGCGGTCTGCGGGGCGCTCACCAGGTAGTCGAACTCGGCGAACGGCTTCTTCAGATGGAAGACGATGGTCTGCTCGTCCGGGGTCTCGATGGACTTCAGACCGGCCTTGCTCTTGTCCTTGTAGGGACCCTTGTAGCCGCCGTCGTTGTCCTTGAGGAACTGCTGGAAGTAATTCGGGCCCAGCGAGAGGGTGTCGCGCGCGAAGTTGCTGCGCTCGACGGCGTACTTGACGTCCTGCGCGGTGACCTCGGAGCCGTCGTCGTACTTGACGCCCTTGCGGATCTTGTACGTCCAGGTCTTGCCGCCGTCGCTGGGCTTGCCCATCGACTCGGCGAGGTCCGGGACCAGCTCGTTGCCCTTCGGGCCGGGGCCCGGCTTGAACGTGGTGAGCGGGCGCGCGTAGAGCCGGCTGAAGTTGTAGATGAAGGCGTAGTACGTGTTGCCCGGGTCGAACGACTCGGGGGCGTCGCTGATCGCGTAGGTGACCGTGCCGCCCTTCGCGTCCGAGGCATTGACGATGCCCTTGGTGGCGGCGTTCGCCTCGCCGGATTCGTCCGAGGAGCCCTTGCCCCCACTGCAGCCGGCCAGCAAAAGGCCCGCACTGGTGATGGCCGCGACAGCCGCGACCGGAACTGACCTTCGCATAATGGTCGGTGTCCCCTTCGTTCGTCGAGAAACGTCGATACGTCGATATGTCGGAACTGCGGAACTAGCGGAACTGCGTCACTGCGTCACTGCGGAAAAACGCGGGTGAGACTTTCTGAGCGGGTGCCAGGCACGGCCTCAGCGGCTGCGCGGGTCCAGCGCGTCCCTCAGACCGTCACCGAGCAGGTTGAACGCCAGCACGGTGACGAAGATCGCGAGGCCGGGGACGATCATGTACTGGGGGTCGACCTCGTAGTACTTGACCGCCTGGTTGAGCATGCCGCCCCAGGACGCCTGGGGAGGCTGGATACCGACGCCCAGGAAGCTCAGCGCCGCCTCGAAGAGGATGTTGGAGGGGATCAGCAGCGTCGAGTAGACGATGATCGGGCCCACCAGGTTGGGCAGCAGCTCCCGGAAGAGGATGAACGGTCCGCGCGCCCCCATGCCGCGGGCGGCGTCCACGAATTCCCGCTCGCGCAGCGACAGCGTCTGCGCGCGCACGATCCGCCCCATGTACGGCCAGTTGAAGAAGCCGATGACGAAGATCAGCACCGAGATGTGCAGCGGCAGGCCCTCCAGGCCGAAGGCGCCGCCCTGCAGCGAGGCGGAGATCGCGATGGCGAACAGCAGCAGCGGGAAGGCCAGGAAGACATCCATCATCCGGCTGATGAAGGCGTCCACCCGCCCGCGGTAGAAGCCGGCGACCACCCCGAGAACGGTGCCGATGGCAACCGACAGCAGGGTCGCGCCGAACGCCACGATCAGCGACACCCAGGAGCCCTCCAGGATCCGGGCGAGCAGATCGCGGCCGAACTTCGGGTCCACGCCCAGCGGGTGGTCCCCGCTCATTCCGCCGAAGTCGCCCTTGGGAAGCGTGGTGTTGGGGTCGATCAGCGACTGGTTGGGGCTGTTGGGGTCCAGCCCCAGCAGGGACTGGATCGGGCGGGAGAGCGCGGCGATGGCGATGAGCAGGATGACAACGATGGCACCGGCCACCGCGACCTTGTCCCGCCGGAAGCGCAGCCAGGCGATCTGACCGAGGGAGCGCCCCTCGATCCGCTTTCCCTCCACGCCCTTGAGCACCGCTTCCGGCTGCGCCTCAGCAGCTGCTCCGGTGGTCTCGATCGGTGCGGTCACGGTGCCCTTGACCCCTCTCGGCCGACGAGGCCGGCCCCCTGTGCGCCGCGGTCGCGGCCTGATTCACATCGCTGGTGCAAGTCCTGCGGGCATCGCGGAAGTTCGCCGTTATGGAGATTCGGAAGGTGCGCGCGACGCCGATCGGGATGACGCTCGTACATGGGGCCGAGGCCCTCTGTTGCCGGAGTCTTCATCCGACTCGCGATCAGTCACCAGTCCTGGTCAGGAAAGGATGCGCAACTGTGATGTGTTCCACGGCTTTCCGTTATACGGACACCAGTTCGGCCTGAGCGGAGTACAAACCCGTGGGAAAGGGGCGCAACGACGGGGCAGATGGGGCGAATTCGCCCGGCGGCCGGCGCCGGAGCGGCGCCGTCCGGCGTCAGTAGGGGCGGGGGTAGCCGTAGCCGTACGAGGGCGCGGGAGCCGCCGGCTGGACATAGCCGTCCCGGTCGAAGAAGGGCCGCGTGGAGGCCCGCATCCACATGCCGACCGGGTCGTACTCGTCGTTCATGGCGACCGTGGAGACCGGCAGACCGTCCGGCACCGCGCCGATCGACTGCTGGATCATCAACCGCACCGAGTCCACCGCGGGTTGGCCGGTGTCGTACAGATCCAGACCGATCGCCAGATACGGGGCGCCGAGCGCGGGCTGCACCCAGGCACGGCGCAGCGACCGCACGGCGGGCGTCCGGTGGGCGTTCTGCGCGAGCAGCGCGTAGAACTGCGGAATGTCGATGACCGGTTCGGAGATCCGCAGCGGTCCGGCGGGCAGCCGGTCGAGGCCGCCCGCGATACGGCGCAGATCCAGCCAGGGGATGCCGACACCGCCGCCGGGCGCATGCGGGTTGAGCCACAGGCCCCAGCGGTCGGGAAAGAGCGAGGCGGCGATCTCCGCGCCGGTGACCACCTCGTGGTCGCGGTTCCAGCCGGAGGCGGCGAGTTCGGGCGCCGAGGTCACGCACGGCGCATAGCCGAGGCCGTCGACCTCCATGTTTCCGTACTGCGCATCGGGCATACCGGCCCGGCCCTGCCAGAGCAACATCCACACCTGGCCCGCGGCGAGCGCGTGCAGCAGTGCTTCATAGGCGTCGTAACGGCCGGGCGAGACCTGCTGCAGCAGCTGCTCCAGCTGTCCGGCCGCCGCCGGCCCCTGATGCGCACCCGCGCTCACGTGGTCCGTCCCTTCTCTCGGCAGGGCACGTGGGGTGCACCCGCCTGTCATCCAACCAGCTTACGAGTGGTCCCGGGAGTAGAAGGGCCGCACACGCTCCAGCATCCAGTTGGCGACCGGGTCACCCTGGGCGAGGTCGAGCATGACGAGCTGTACGGGCCAGGGCAGGGGCACCACGCCGAGCGCCCGTCCCAGGGCCGAGAGTACCGTCTCGCGGGCGGCGCCGTCCTGGAGAGCGACGGCATCCGCCGCAACCTGAACACCGACGAACAGCGCGGGCGTGTCACCCTCGACACTTGCCAGGGCACGCCGGGCACTCAGGACAATTCCGGCGCCGGAGAACTCCAGCCCGGCCGCGGCCAGGAAGTCCACCGGCTCGTCCTGCCAGTCCGGTTCGAAGAGCCGCACCCGGCCGCCGCTCGGCAGCCCGTCGAATTCCTGGTGTCCCGGACGCCGCTCACGGCAGATTTCGGCCACCGCGGGCGGCGGGAGCGGGACGCCGACCGTGCCGTCGGGGTTGACCGCGATGCCGACCGTCGGCGGCAGCCCGCGGGCGAACTCCCGCGCGGGGGCGACGGTGAAGGACATGTGCGAGCCGACGACCCGCAGGAACTCCTGCTCGGAGCTGTAGACCGGGACGTACGGCGCGCCGTCGAGCTCGACGGTGGGCAGATCCAGGCCGCGGGCTCCGGGGCCCGCACTCTCCGGGCCGCCGCCCTCGGGCAGCGGCACCCACAGCCGGCTACGGCCGAGGACCTCGACGATCCGGGCGCCCGCGCCGGGGTGTCCGACCGACGCGGACAGCACCTCTTCGAGCTCGTTCGCCGGCCACGCCAGCTGCGGTATCCCCTGCTCCGGAAATGTCATGTGTCCCACCCGTTCCAAACCGCGCCATCTGGCCAAAGACCCTAAACGAGATGGCGCGCGGTGTGGTGTGCGGGGGCGTGCCCGGCATCAATGGAAGGCGAGGGTCTCCAGTGCACTCGTCGTCCGCCGGTCGAGGAGCACCGCCGAGCGGAAGCCCTTCGGCAGCCGGGCCTCCTCCGCGGCACCGACCAGCCGGCCCACCGCACGGCGGTGCCGGGCGAAGGCGTACCCCGACACCCCGCGCCCGCGGGACTCCTGGCCGGAGAGCGCCACCCCGGGCGGCACGTCGAGCAGCACCAGATGCGCCCCGCGGCCGCCGCGCAGCGCCGTGCGCGCGATCCAGCGGCGCACCCACGCCAGCGTCCCGCAGTCGTGCACCACCACGCTGTCGCCGGAGCGCAGCGCCCGGCCCAGGGCCAGGTAGTGGGCGGCCCGGACCAGCGGGCGGTAGAGGCCGTACGGCAGCCGGCGGAGTCGGCCGCGCTCCCAGCGCTCGCGGACGTCCTGCGAATCGATGCGGTGCACCACGGCGCCGCGGCCGTCCAGCGGCGGGACCACACGGTGCATGAGGGTGCTCTTGCCGCTGCCCGGCAACCCGGAGACCACCACCAGGTCGCCGGCCGGGAACCGCAGCTCGGCGGCGCCCGCCGGCCGCTCCCCGCCCCGCAGGTCCACGACCGTGGCGCCGCGCCCCGGCCGGACGACGGCCCGCGGCGCAGGGCCCTTACGGGACGTGGCGACGGGGGGCGCCGTCGGCACGGCGTCCGGCGGCACGACCCCTGACGTCGCCCCGAATGCCGCTTCGCTGTGCACCGTGATCGCCCTCCCCGCCCGTTCTGCTCCGGTTCGAGTCCGTCCCTTACCCGCAGAGTGTCAAGAAAAGGTAATGACGTTCAAGGCGATTGTCCGATCCGCCCCTGTCGCGGGCGGGGCGGCGGAGGGGGCTCCTCTAACCGGCGATCCCGTGTAATGATGTGGCCGCCACGTGCACATCACAGCTCACCCGTGCACCGCCAACTGCATACCGGCCGCTTGAACCCGTGCGGGAGAGTCCCCGGCCGTCATGGCGGGGCGCCGAAGGAGCAAGTCCTCCCTTGAATCTCTCAGGCCCCTATACCGCGCGGGCGAGGCAGATCTGAAAAGCGAGCCGCAGCCCGTCGAGGGACGGCTCCACCCAAGGTGCAAACCGGGTCCGTTCGCGGGATCCCGGTGAACCTCTCAGGTTCCGATGACAGATGGGGAGAACGTCTTGTCACCCCTGCCTGGGAGCCCGGAACCATGACTGATGCCCCCCGCCGTACCTCCCCCCCGTCGCCCGCCACCGCCCTTGCCGGAGGCGCTACGCGCCGCAGTACCCCTCTCGATGCCACCCATCGCGCGCTCGGCGCGACCATGACCGACTTCGCCGGCTGGGACATGCCGCTGCGCTACGCCAGCGAGCGCGACGAGCATGTCGCCGTCCGTACCCGCGCCGGCCTCTTCGACCTCTCCCACATGGGTGAGATCACCGTCACCGGCCCGCAGGCCGCCGACCTCCTCGACTACGCGCTGGTCGGCAACATCGGCGGGGTCAAGACGGGCCGCGCCCGCTACACCATGATCTGCGAGGCCGAGGGCGGCATCCTCGACGACCTGATCGTCTACCGCCTCGCCGACCAGGAGTACATGGTCGTCGCCAACGCCTCCAACGCCCAGGTGGTGCTGGACGCGCTGACCGCACGGGCCGGCGGCTTCGACGCCGCGATCCGCGACGACCGGGACGCCTACGCGCTGCTCGCGGTGCAGGGCCCGGAGTCCCCCGGCATCCTCGCGCAGCTCACCGACGCCGACCTGGACGGCCTGAAGTACTACGCGGGCCTGCCCGGCACCGTCGCCGGCGTCGAGGCGCTGATCGCCCGGACCGGCTACACCGGTGAGGACGGCTTCGAGCTGTTCGTCCGGCCGGCCGACGCGGTCGCCCTCTGGGAGGCGCTGACCGAGGCGGGCAAGGGCGCCGGGCTGGTGCCCTGCGGCCTGTCCTGCCGGGACACCCTGCGCCTGGAGGCGGGCATGCCGCTGTACGGGCACGAGCTGACCACCGCGACCACGCCGTTCGACGCGGGCCTGGGCCGGGTCGTGAAGTTCGAGAAGACCTCCAACGGCGGGGACTTCGTGGGCCGCGCGGCGCTGACCGCGGCCGCCGAGCGCGCCGAGGCACAGCCGCCGCGCAAGCTGGTCGGTCTGATCGCCGGGGGCCGTCGGGTCCCGCGCGCCGGATACCCGGTCGTCACGGCGGACGGCACGGTCATCGGCGAGGTCACCTCCGGGGCCCCGTCCCCCACGCTCGGCAAGCCGATCGCCATCGCCTATGTCGACGCGGCGTACGCCACGCCGGGCACCGAGGGTGTCTGTGTGGACATCCGTGGAAGCCATGAGCCGTACGAGGTCACCGCTCTGCCGTTCTACAAGCGGCAGAAGTAACGGCCACCCGCTGCGGAGCCGGCGGCGCGCACCCGCGCGTCTCACGGCACCGGACCTCCCCCGGGCACCGTCCGGGAGTGCCCCCGATGCACGATCACACCCTCGCGTACAGGAGAATCGAGCCATGAGCAACCCCCAGCAGCTGCGCTACAGCAAGGAGCACGAGTGGCTGTCGGGCGCCGAGGACGGCGTCTCGACGGTCGGCATCACCGAGCACGCGGCCAACGCGCTCGGCGACGTCGTCTTCGTCCAGCTCCCTGAGGTCGGTACCACGGTCGCGGCGGGTGAGACCTGCGGCGAGCTGGAGTCGACCAAGTCGGTCAGCGATCTCTACTCGCCCGTCGACGGTGAGATCAGCGAGATCAACGAGGATGTCGTCAACGACCCCTCACTGGTGAACTCCGCCCCGTTCGAGGGCGGTTGGCTGTTCAAGGTGAAGATCAGCGGTGAGCCGGGCGAACTGCTCTCGGCCGACGAATACGCCGCCTTCATCCAGAGCTGAGCCCCGGCTCTCCCCCGTTCCCGGCGTCGTCCGGACGGGGGAGCTCCGACCCGCCACCGCCCGCGTGGAAACTCCCCGGACTCCGTCCCGGGCGACCCCGTCCGCGCCCTCTGACTCCCCAGGAACTCTCATGTCGCTCCTCAACAGCTCCCTCCACGAGCTCGACCCCGACGTCGCCGCCGCCGTCGACGCCGAGCTCCACCGCCAGCAGTCCACCCTCGAAATGATCGCGTCGGAGAACTTCGCCCCCGTCGCCGTCATGGAGGCCCAGGGCTCCGTCCTGACCAACAAGTACGCCGAGGGCTACCCCGGCCGCCGCTACTACGGCGGCTGTGAGCACGTCGACGTGGTCGAGCAGATCGCCATCGACCGCATCAAGGCGCTCTTCGGTGCCGAGGCCGCCAACGTGCAGCCGCACTCCGGCGCCCAGGCCAACGCCGCCGCCATGTTCGCCCTGATCAAGCCGGGCGACACCATCCTGGGTCTGAACCTCGCGCACGGCGGGCACCTGACCCACGGCATGAAGATCAACTTCAGCGGCAAGCTGTACAACGTGGTGGCCTACCACGTCGACGAGAAGACCAACCTCGTCGACATGGAGGAGGTCGAGCGCCTCGCCAAGGAGCACCGCCCCAAGCTGATCGTCGCCGGCTGGTCGGCCTACCCCCGCCAGCTCGACTTCGCCGCCTTCCGCCGCATCGCCGACGAGGTGGGTGCCTACCTCATGGTCGACATGGCGCACTTCGCCGGTCTGGTCGCGGCGGGCCTGCACCCCTCCCCCGTGCCGCACGCCCACGTGGTCACCACCACCACCCACAAGACCCTCGGCGGTCCCCGCGGCGGTGTGATCCTCTCCACCCAGGAGCTGGCGAAGAAGATCAACTCCGCGGTCTTCCCCGGTCAGCAGGGTGGTCCGCTGGAGCATGTGATCGCCGCCAAGGCCGTCTCCTTCAAGGTCGCCGCCTCCGACGAGTTCAAGGAGCGCCAGCAGCGCACCCTGGACGGCGCCCGCATCCTGGCCGAGCGCCTGGTCCAGGACGACGTCCGGGAGCACGGGGTGTCCGTGCTGTCCGGGGGCACCGACGTCCACCTCGTCCTGGTCGACCTGCGCGACTCCGAGCTGGACGGCCAGCAGGCCGAGGACCGCCTCCACGAGCTCGGCATCACCGTCAACCGCAACGCGATCCCCAACGACCCGCGCCCGCCGATGGTCACCTCCGGCCTGCGCATCGGCACCCCGGCCCTGGCCACCCGCGGCTTCCAGGCCGAGGACTTCCGCGAGGTCGCCGACATCATCGCCGAGGCCCTCAAGCCCGCCTTCGACGCCGAGGCCCTCAAGGCCCGGGTCGCCGCGCTCGCGGAAAAGTTCCCGCTGTACCCGGCGCTGTGACGCTTCTCATGCGGTGATCTCCCGGGCCGCCGTCCGCGTGCGGCGGCCCGGGGGCGAACTGGCCGTGCGCCCGGGGCTGTTGGCCCCGGGCGGGCGGTCCGCAGGGGCCGGTGCGCGCCGGTGATCCGGCAGCGCGTCGGCATTCCCGTCATTTGGCGGAAATAAGGTGTCGGCGACACACGTCAAAGGCCCTTCGGCAGCGTGGGGGCAGACGGCAAGACCAGGACGGACGACACTTCCCATGGACATGAGCGCCGGCGAGCGCAAGGGCCTCAGCCTGTTCGCCCTCATCATGATCGGCATCGGCTCGATCTTCGGCTCCGGCTGGCTCTTCGGGGCCGGCTCCGCCGCTCAAGTGGCGGGACCCGCGGCGCTGGTCGCCTGGGTGATCGGAGTCATCTTCATCGGCCTGATCGCGATGTCGTACGCGGAGGTCGGCTCGGCCTACCCGATCCCCGGCGGCATGGCCCGCTACGGGCATCTGTCGCACGGCCCGGTCCTCGGCTTCCTCACCGGCTGGGCGGTGTGGATCGCGACCGCCTCGCTGATCCCGATCGAGTCGATCGCGGCCACCCAGTACATGACGTCCTGGAGCTTCGACTGGGCCAAGGGTCTGATCGACCCGGCCACCCATCAGCTGACGCTCTCCGGCACGGCGGTGTCGCTGGCCCTGACCGTCGCGCTCTGGCTGACCTGCTTCTGGTCGGTCCAGCTGCTGGCCCGCGCCAACACGGTGCTCACCCTGGTCAAGTTCGCCATCCCGGTGCTGGCGGTGCTCGCTCTGGCCGGCTCCGGTTTCCACGCCTCGAACTTCACCGACCACGGCGGCTTCGCCCCGTACGGCTGGCCGGCCGTGCTCACCGCCGTGACCACCTGCGGTGTGGTCTTCGCCTTCAACGGCTTCCAGGCCGTGGTCAACCTCGGCGGGGCCGCGAAGAACCCGGGCCGGGCCATCCCGGTGGCCCTGGTCGGCGCGCTGGCCCTGGGCCTGGTGATCTACCTGGCGCTCCAGGTCGCCTACCTCGGCGCCGTGCCGCCGGAGCTGCTGGAGCGGTCCGGCGGCTGGCAGGGCGTGAACCTCAGCTCGCCGTTCGCCGACCTGGCGGGGCTGCTGATGCTGCACTGGGTGGTCACCATGCTGCAGTTCGGCGCGTTCATCTCGCCGGCCGGTTCCAACATCGCCAATGTCGCCTCGGCCGCGTACATGGTCACCAACCTCGCCGAGACCGGCTTCTTCCCCCGGAAGCTCGCCGCCGTGCACCCCCGCTACGGCACCGCCCGCCCGGCGATGTGGCTCAACCTCGCCTTCTCCGTCCTGCTGCTGCTCACCGTCGGCCACAGCTGGCAGGCGCTGGCCGGTGTGGTGTCGGCGGCCATGGTCATCTCGTATCTGATCGGCCCGATCGCGGTGGGCGTGCTGCGGCGGACCCGTCCCGATCTGCCCCGTCCCTTCCGGCTGCCGGCCGCCGGGGTGCTGTGCCCGGTGACCTTCGCCTTCGCCGCCTGCGCGCTGTACTGGTCGAAGTGGCCGGAGACCGGAAAGATCACCGTGCTGACGCTGCTGGCCGTCCCGGCCGCGGCGCTGGTGCTGCGGCGCCGCGGCAAGACCGCGCAGGGCGAGGGAGCGGCCGGCCCGCGGGTGGGCCTGCTGCGGCAGTTCGCCCCGGCGTGGTGGATGGTCGCGTTCCTGGTGTGGACGGCCGCGGTGTCCGCGCTGGGCGGCGAGGAGTTCGGTGGCCGGGGCGTCATCCCCGGTGTGCTGGGCACCGCCGTGATGGCGGTCACCGCCCCGGCCTTCTACTTCTGGGCGGTGCGCTCCGGGGTCAAGGCCCACGAACGCGGCCTGACCAGCGACCTGTCCCCCGCCGAAACCGCCCCGGCACCCCCTGTTACCTCCGACGACAGGCGCCCGATGGCGTCCGTCTGAGGGCCCCGCGCCGGGTCCGGGTTACGCTCGAAAACGGCGCGAAATCCCCCCTCCCCCCAGCTCCACCGTCCACCACGAGCAGACAAGGGAGTCCGCCCCCGTGGCCATCTCCGTCTTCGACCTCTTCTCCATCGGCATCGGCCCCTCCAGCTCCCACACCGTCGGCCCGATGCGTGCCGCCCGGATGTTCGTCGGACGCCTCAAGAAGGACGGCCTGCTCTCCCAGACGGTCCGCGTCCGCGCCGAACTCTTCGGCTCGCTGGGCGCCACCGGCCACGGCCACGGCACCCCCAAGGCCGTCCTCCTCGGTCTGGAGGGCCACTCGCCCCGCACCGTCGATGTCGAATCCGCCGACGACGAGGTGGAGCGCATCCGCACCACCAAGCGGCTGCGGCTGCTGGGCGCGGAAATAGGCGCCGCCCACGAGATCGACTTCGACGAGGCGGACGAGCTGATCCTGCACCGCCGCCGAGCGCTGCCCTACCACGCGAACGGCATGACGCTCTTCGCCTACGACGCGGCGGGCGCCCCGCTGCTGGAGAAGACGTACTACTCGGTGGGCGGCGGCTTCGTCGTCGACGAGGACGCGGTCGCCGGCGAGAACCCGATCGTGCCCGACGACACCGTCCTGACCCACCCCTTCCGCACCGGCGACGAGTTGCTGCGGCTGGCCCGGGACACCGGACTGTCCATCTCCGCCCTGATGCTGGAGAACGAGAAGGCCTGGCGCACCGAGGACGAGATCCGCGCCGGTCTGCTGGAGATCTGGCAGGTCATGCAGTCCTGTGTGACCCGCGGTACGACCCGCGAGGGCATCCTGCCCGGCGGCCTGAAGGTCCGCCGCCGCGCCGCCCACTCGGCCCGCCAGCTGCGGTCCGAAGGCGATGCGGCCGCCCGCGCCATGGAGTGGACCACCCTCTACGCCATGGCCGTGAACGAGGAGAACGCGGCCGGCGGCCGGGTGGTGACCGCCCCCACCAACGGCGCGGCCGGCATCATCCCCGCCGTCCTGCACTACTACATCTGCTGC